>JAFGVL010000078.1 GCA_016938015.1 Paludibacteraceae bacterium | reverse complement strand
TCGTACAAAGGATGTGGCGTAAGCGTAATTGGCTTGTTTTTTCCGCCTAGTTTATGGATGTCTTTTTTTACCACTTCCGACATGGCCGTAAAGCCATCTATGGAGCGAACAAAATAACCGGGGAATAAGATATCTAATATGCTTTTTTCGTGTGGAAGCATGTTATGAACTAATGCGATGCGTTTGGTTTTTTTCTTGCTCAGCATACGAGCAATAGTCCCCATGCAGGGAGCCATAAACGACATCCAGTAGCAAAAAACGGCTGCATCAAAGCCTTCTTTCCTAATTTTTAGTCCTACCGAAATCCAATTTAGCGGATTGATAGAATTGATACAACGGATAATTTTTAAACCTTGAGGAGCCGATTCGGTAGCGTATTGTGTTTTGCCCGGGAATAAAAAAGAAGGGTATTGCAAGCTAAAGGTGTATATCACAACTTCATGGCCTTCTTTTATAAATTCTTTTGCCAAGCGTTCGTTAAAGGCACTGAGTCCTCCACGATAGGGATGTGCTGTTCCGATAATTGCTAATTTCATAGTAGTAGGGACTTTTTACAAATCGAAGCCAATATCCGAACGGAACTGTTTTTTATCGTACGTAATTAGTTGGGCGTTGGCAAAAGATTGAGCCAGTGCTTCATCTTTATTGTTTCCGTAAGAGCTTATTGCAATAACCCTTCCGCCATTGGTTACTATTTCTCCGTTTTGTAGTTTTGTGCCTGCATGAAATGCAATACTGCCCGAAACTTTATCTAATCCGCTTATCACTTTTTCTTTTTCAAAAGCTTCCGGATAGCCTCCTGAAACAAGCATTACCGTAACTGCCGAACGGGTATCAAATTCGATGGTTTTCTCTTTTAAGTTACCATTTGCAACACCTTCAAGCAAGTCCACAAAATCTGATTTTATGCGTAGCATTACTACTTCGGTTTCGGGGTCGCCCATGCGTGCGTTGTATTCGATGGTGTAGGGTTCGTTGTTTACTTTTATCAAGCCAAAAAAGATAAATCCTTTGTAGTCTATCCCTTCGGCTTTTAATCCGTTAACTGTGGGTTTAATAATTCGTTCTTCTACCTTTTGCATAAAAACTTTATCGGCAAAAGGTACCGGCGAAACGGCTCCCATACCACCAGTATTAAGACCTTTATCTCCTTCGCCAATGCGTTTGTAATCTTTGGCTTCGGGCAAAATTTTGTAATTGGTGCCATCGGTAATTACAAAAACAGAACATTCTATGCCATCTAAAAATTCTTCAATAACTACGGTAGTACTGGCTGCACCAAATTTCCCGTCGAGCATATTACGTAACTCAGCAATTGCTTCGTTCAAATCGTTGATAATTAACACTCCTTTTCCTGCAGCTAGGCCATCGGCTTTAAGCACATACGGAACTTTTAGGCTTTGTAAAAAAGAAATTCCTTCTTCTATATTGGTGGTAGTTACACTTTTATAACCGGCTGTTGGGATATTGTGACGAAACATGAATTGTTTGGAAAAATCTTTACTTCCCTCTAATTGAGCACCTATTTTAGAGGGGCCAATAACGGGGAGGTTTGCCAGGTCTTTGTCATTTTTAAAAAAGTCGTATACTCCTTTTACCAAGGGGTCTTCGGGTCCAACCACAATCATATCAATTTTCTTCTCTAAAACGGCAGTTTTGAGTGCATTAAAATCGTCGGCTGCGATAGCTAAGTTTGTACCTACAGTTCCTGTTCCTCCATTACCCGGAGCAATGTATAAGTTTTTTACTTTTTTACTTTGAGCTATTTTCCATGCCATAGCATGTTCTCGTCCGCCTGATCCTAGAAGAAGAATATTCATTCAGTATTTTTTTTGTTGATGTGCAAAGGTATGTTTTTTTGATGTATTTAGAAATAGAAAGTAGTGGCATTTTGTTCTGAAAAAGCTATCTGTATATACTAGCAGTTATTTCTTGTAAGTGATTAATAGGCAAACAAAACCCCTCTCTTCTGGAGAGGGGGCGTTTAGATGCTTATTTTTTATTCATTTCTACTTTTTGAGTAGGCGGTAATTGGTTATTACGTATGCCTACTTGTTTTACTACTTCTTCGGCCAAGGATAAAAACGCTTGACCTGTGATGGAGTTTTCGTTCGATACAACCGGTTTACCTTCGTCGCCGCCTTCACGTATGCTTTGAACAAGAGGTATTTGTCCTAATAAAGGTACCGATAGTTGTTCTGCCAGTTTTTTGCAGCCGTCTTTACCAAAAATATAGTATTTGTTTTCGGGTAATTCGGCAGGAGTAAACCAGGCCATATTCTCAACCAAGCCTAGTACCGGCACATTTACTTTATCGTTGAGAAACATATTGATTCCCTTTTTTGCGTCGGCCAGTGCAACATCTTGTGGGGTGCTTACTACAATGGCTCCTGTTATACCTAAATTTTGCAGTAAAGTAAGGTGTATATCGCTGGTTCCGGGAGGCATATCAATTACAAAATAATCGAGTTCGCCCCAATTAGCATCAGTAATTAATTGTTTCAGAGCATTGCTAGCCATCCCTCCTCGCCATAAAAGGGCTTGGTCGGGGTCTACAAAAAATCCTACGGAAAGTAGTTTAACCCCGTATTTTTCGATTGGAATAACCAAATCACGTCCGTTAATTTTTTCTACCATAGGGCGTTCTTTTTCTACACCAAACATTTTTGGTATAGAAGGTCCGTGTATGTCGGCATCTAATAAGCCTACTCGATAACCAAGTTTTGTTAATGCAAGTGCTAAATTAGAAGCAACGGTAGATTTACCTACACCTCCTTTGCCCGATGAAACACCAATGATATTTTTTACTGTAGCTAAGTGTTTTTCGGGTTCCGGTTTTGGGGCTTGTTTGGTTTTTACAGAGATATTGCCTTTTATTTCGGCTTCTTCGCCGGCGTAAGTAAGAATGGCTTGTTCGGCTGCTTTTACAACCGACTTAATAAAGGGGTCTGTTGGTTTTTCAAAAATAAGTGAAAAGCTGATTTTATTGCCGTCGATACGAATATTGTCTTCCACCATTTCGTTTTCCACTAAGTTTTTTCCGTTGCCGGGGTAGCGTACGTGAGCAAGTGCATCAAGAATTAATTGGGGATAGAATGTCATAATAGTTAATAGTTAACAGTTAATAGTTAACAGTGAAAGACTCACCTTTTAACTTTTAACTTTTGATTTTTAATTGGAAAGATTTAGTTCACTTCGTTTATTTCTGCCAAAACTTCGGTAGTTATCGGGTTCTATTTCAACATCGGGTTCAATAAATTGTTCACGTTTCGCCAATTCGAATGTAAGGTATTTGATGGGAATGGCTCGTGCTAACCATTGTTGCTCGTAATAGGTTTTGATAGTTAAAATTGGGTCATTACCGGTAGTATTGTACAAATCGTTTGTATTAAAAGTTATTGTATAGCCATTGGCTTTAACCATTTCGCAGGTATAGCTGTACAAAAAATTACTATCGGTTTTTAAGTGGATAAGTCCGTTGGGTTGCAGTAATTGTTGGTATTGTTGCAATAAGTTGGTAGATGTGAGGCGTTTGTTTACTTTTTTCATTTGTGGGTCGGGAAAAGTAATCCAAATCTCACTCACTTCATTAGGACTAAAAAAATGGGTTAGCATTTCAATTTTGGTACGCAAAAAAGCAACATTTGATAAGCCGGCTTCTATTGATTGTTTGGCGCCGGTCCACATACGAGCTCCTTTTATGTCGATGCCAATAAAGTTTTTATTCGGGAATAGTTGCGCCAGCCCTACCGTATATTCGCCTTTGCCACACCCTAGCTCTACAACTATGGGTTGAGAGTTTTTAAAAAAAAGCTCGTTCCATTTTCCTTTCATCGAAAATTCTTTGCCGTTGCGAATTTCGTTGAGCGAAAGCTGAAAAACATGCGAAAAGCTTTCTAGGTCGTTAAATTTTTTGAGTTTGTTTTTTCCCACGGATCAAAAAAAAGATAGGATTAATTGTTGCCTTAAATGCACGAAGCATTTACAATGAATGGATATACTATTTTGATGTACGAATTTCTAATCCGATATCGTTAATGCCAATTAAATTAGTATCGCGCATACCATGTTTAATATCGAATTTGTATCGTCCCGTTTGATTAAATTTGATAGTAGGAATAAACATCACTTGCATTTCGTACAGTGAGCCGAATCCGGAACCTAACCATTGACCTTTATTATCCGCTAAATAAAAATTCAGGGTGTCTTTTTTAATGCTTTTATCGGGGCGTTCGTAACTAATAAATAACCACATGTTTTGTGTTTTAAAATCGCCACGATTGCGAATATTGATTAAAAGTTGATAAGGAGTGTCTTTTTCTAAATTTACTTCGAAATGAGCAGCACTATCTTTATGCCAGCCCTTTGCAGGTATTTCTTTGTAGTCGTTTAAAACGGAAGTATTGTGGTTACAACTAACAAGTAAAACACTAAAAATGCTTATAAAAAGGAGTTTTAACAGATGTTTATTCATTGTTGTCGGTATTTTTTTTCTTTAGAATAATTGGTCGGTTGTCGTTTTTTTTATTTTTATGACGGTTTTTATTCTCGTTGTTGGTTGTTTTTTTCTTTTTATCAAAGCGAGTTAAGCTATCTTGACCCACCACATTATGAAAGTCGGAAACCGGTTTTTTCTCTGTGGTTTTACTTGCTTCTAAAGTTTCGGGTTTTTGTCCCGTTTTATTCATGGCAATAATTTCTTTGACCCTCTCTACTGATAAAATGGTAATGTTTGCGGCAAAGTTTGGCGAAGAAGAATAAGACATTTGGCGTTTAAAAACGTCTGTTTTAAAATGATAGTAGGTGGCATCTTTTGTTTCCAACTGAATTTCTTTCGAAGGGAAGTCTTTTAGCTCGTCCATATAGGCATCTACCTCGTAATTCATACAGCATTTTAGCTTAGCGCATTGTCCGGCAAGTTTTTGTGGGTTGAGCGAAATATCTTGATAGCGAGCTGCTGTTGTAGAAACAGAAACAAAATTTGTCATCCACGAAGAGCAACACAATTCTCTGCCACAAGGACCAATACCGCCAATTCTTCCGGCTTCTTGTCGGGCACCGATTTGACGCATTTCAATACGAATTTTAAATGTTTCGGCCAATATTTTTATCAGCTCACGAAAATCTACTCGGTCGTCTGCTATATAATAAAAAATAGCTTTGTTGCCATCTCCTTGGTATTCAACATCTCCAATTTTCATGTTAAGGTTTAAGCGTTCTGCTATTTGGCGAGAGCGAATCATGGTTTCTTGTTCGCGGGCTTTTGCTTCCTCGTATTTTTCAATGTCAGTTTGTCGGGCTTTACGATAAACTCTTTTTATTTCGATTTTTTCGGGATTGAGGTTGTTTTTTTTCATTTGGTGTAATACCAAACGCCCTACAAGGCTAACTTCGCCTATATCATGTCCGGGAGAAGATTCAACGGCAACAATATCTCCTTTTTCTAAAGGAATTTTTGTACTGTTTAAATAATAAGCTTTGCGTGTATTTTTAAATTGTACTTCAACAAAATCTGTATCAGAAATAGTTTCGGGAAGGTCGCACAACCAATCGAAGGCGGCAAGTTTTTTTTGTGTGTTGTTGCGGCAGCCTTTTATATTCATTTGGCAACCGCCTATATCTAGTTTATAGTCCATAAATTAACAATTTGTTGGAGGGATGCCTCCATTTATATAGGGTGTTTTTATCTGCAATAAGCCACAAATTTACAAAATAATTAGTAATGAAACCCACCTATTTTGGAAAAACACGAACACATGTGCCTATAAAGTGTTTCCTATTGGGGTTCTACCTATTTATGCTGCAATTTTGTTGAACGATAGTTGCCTATTGCTTTTTTAAGCAAAAAAAGGAATTAATTTTTTAATAACAATATCACTTTTAAGGACAAATCGAAAAACACAATTCTGGGTTGTACATTTTGTTCGATATGTGTTTCGGCTAGGGCAAACTCTTCCATCATTCCAATTACATTGGTTTCGTTTATATAAGGAGCAAATTTTTCGGAAAAAACTGTTTCTTCTGCCGAGAGATAGTTTAATTCTTTTTGATGAAAGTTGCACATAAAATTTTCACGAATCATGTATTGTGCGAAGGATAAAAAACTCTTCTGTTTTTCTCTTCCGGCTTTTGCCATACTGTCGCAAAAAGTGCGTAATTCTTTTAATGCTTGCCCTTTTTTACTTTTAGTATTAAAAAACTTAATACCCCAAGTAGTACGCATTAAAAAAACAAAATTTTCTAAGTTTTGCTTGTTAAGTTCTTCTTTTTCGGCGGTATGAGTTGCTTTAATAAAATTTCCGTTGGCTATGCGTGCAATGTGTTGTGCATCGGAAACAGCCAACTGGTATTTTTCAAAAATTGCATTGGCAATGCATTCGGTTTCGATAGGAGGCACATTAATGCGTTGAGCACGCGATTGTATAGTGCTTATAATAGTATCCGGAGCATCCGAAACAAGTAAAAAAATGGTTTTTGCAGGAGGCTCTTCGAGTATTTTAAGCAATTTATTGGCACAGCTGTTATGCATTTTTTCGGGTTGCCAAATAAACATTATTTTGTACTCCGATTCGTAGGTTTTCAAACTTAATTTGCGAATAATTTCGGAGCTTTCGTTGGAGTAAATCATGCCTTGTTTACCCGAACCGCCTATTTTTTCAAACCACGATGATTCACTAAAATACGGATTTTCAATAAACGATTCTCTAAATTGAGTTACAAAATCGTCGGATACAACCTGGTCTTTTCCCGAAGGTTTTACTACCGGAAAAACAAGGTGCAAATCGGGATGAGCCAGTTTTGCAAATTTTAAACAAGAGCTACAGCTTCCGCACGAATCGTTTTCGCCTTTGTTTTCGCAACAAATGTATTGTGCGTAAGCCATTGCTAAAGCCCTTTTGCCATGCCCATTGCCACCACAAATAAGTTGTGCGTGTGGGATGCGTTGTTCTTTAACCGATTTGATAAAGCGCTCTTTAATGTGTTGTTGACCAATAATATCAGAAAATAGCATGCGTTATGTTTTTGTAAGTCACAAATATAAAAAAATAAATAGGATGAGCGAGAAGATGCTAGTAGTATGTTTCAACAATTTTATGCCTGTAGTAAAGTTTTGTTAGTGAGGGATGCAACTTTTTTATTGTAAGCAATGATGTCAACTTGTTTTGTTCTCCGAAAATTTTAGTTATTCTAATTCTCTTTTTGTATTTTTGCCCAAAATAATACCCAAATGAGTGTAATAGAACGTATTCAACAAAGTAAAAAAACAGCTTTTTCTTTCGAATTATTGCCTCCTCTGAAAGGCAACAGTATAGAAAAAGTGTATGCCAACATCGATGCTTTATTGGAGTTTGATCCGCAATACATAAATATTACTACCCACCACAGCGAGTTTGTACAACGTACCTTGGAGAATGGAGAAGTAATAAAACAAAACATACGTAAACGACCCGGAACGGTTTCTATCGCAGCTGCAATTCAACATAAATACGGCATTACTACTGTGCCCCATATTATTTGTGCCGGTTTCTCCAAAGCAGATACCGAATATGCATTGGTCGATTTACAATTGCTTGGCATAACTGATTTGTTAGTGTTGCAAGGAGATAAAGGTAAATTAGAACCTAACCACATACCTGTAGGTGAAGGGCATAATTATGCCGTGGAATTGCAGGGCCAGATTAATAACTTTAATAAAGGTTTTTTTGTTGATGGCACTGAAATGTCCGATAAGCCTCTTACTCCTTTTTCATACGGAGTGGCAGGTTATCCCGAAAAACATTCTGAAGCGCCAAGTATGGACTCTGATATTTATTTCTTAAAAGAAAAAGTAAAAGCGGGAGCCGAATATGTGGTTACACAAATGTTTTTTGATAATAAAAAATACTTCGATTTTGTAGCCCGCTCTCGTGCCGAAGGTATTACTGTGCCTATTATACCGGGAATAAAACCGGTGGTGTTTATGAACCAACTTACGGTGTTGCCACAAATTTTTGGTTCGTCAATTCCTGAACCTTTTGCCTCCGAACTTGTTTTATGTAAGAGCGATGAAGAAGCCAAACAAGTAGGTGTAGAATGGTGTATACAGCAATGTAAGGAGCTAATTGCTCAAGGAGCTCCCAGCTTACATTTTTACACCTTTATGGCTACCGATAGTGTGGCTAAAGTAGCCAAAGCGGTTTATTAATATAATTTTAGTAGTATGTCTTTTCTATTCTTTCTGTTATTTATAGTTATAGTTATTGCTCTAGTAGTATTTTTAGGAGCATTTAATTTTATAATGACCCTATTAAGAGGCATTTTTTCGTTAGGAAATAGAAGTTCTCAACAACACAACGAAGCTCCAAAACAAAGCCGCCGTTCCACCAAAAAAAGCAAGGTGCTGTTTGATAAAAATGAAGCAGAAGAGGTGGATTATGAAGAAATAAAATAAGTTAGTTATAACAAAAAGAGCCTTATCTTTTTTAGATAAGGCTCTTTTTGTTAACTAGTAGTCTATTTTTTAGCGTATTTTTTTTCACGTAGTTCCTTTATATCCTCACGGGTAATATATTCATCGTATTCCATTTGCTTATCAATTACGCCATTGGGTGTAAGTTCAATAATACGATTACAAACGGTTTGAATAAATTCATGGTCGTGCGAAGCCAGCAGTACATTGCCTTTGAAGTTTTTTAGCGTGTTGTTAAATGCTTGTATGGATTCCATATCCAAGTGGTTGGTAGGAGAATCGAGCACATAGGCATTGGCATTTTTAAGCATCATGCGGGCAATCATGCAGCGCATTTTTTCGCCTCCAGATAATACACCGGCTTTTTTCTGTGTGTCTTCGCCAGAAAAAAGCATTTTTCCCAAGTACCCTTTTAAATAAACTTCGTGGCTATCTTCTGAAAACTGACACAACCAATCTACTAAGTTTAAATCGGTATTGAAAAAAGTAGAGTTATCTAACGGTAAATAGGCAGGTGTTATAGTAATACCCCAGGCAAATTTTCCGCTATCGGCTTTCATATTGCCATCCAGTATTTCGAACAAGGTTGTCATAGCACGGGGGTCTTTTGATAAAAAGGCCACTTTATCATCTTTTTCAACGGTAAACGATACGTTTTTAAACAACACTTCGCCTTCGATAGAAGCGCTTAAGTCATTTACTTCTAAAATAATATTGCCGGGTTCGCGCGCCGGAGTAAAAACAATGCCCGGATAGCGACGCGAGGAAGGTTTTATTTCTTCGATATTAATTTTCTCGAGCATTTTTTTACGGCTCGTAGCTTGTTTAGACTTGGATGCATTGGCACTAAAGCGGGCAATAAATTCGAGCAATTCGGCACGTTTTTCTTCCGCTTTTTTGTTTTGTTGCGATTGTTGCCTCAAAGCCAATTGGCTGGATTCATACCAAAAGCTGTAGTTCCCGGTATATATTTCTGTTTTACCAAAATCGATGTCTACCACATGCGTACACACGGTATCTAAAAAGTGACGGTCGTGCGATACCACCAAAACAGTATTTTTATAATCGGCCAAATAATCTTCCAGCCACATAATAGTTTCTAAATCGAGGTCGTTGGTTGGCTCATCCAGCAACAAGTTGTCGGGGTTGCCAAAAAGAGCTCTTGCAAGCAAAATACGCACTTTTTGGTTTCCGCTTAGGTCTTTCAGTTTCATTTGATGAAACTCTTCTTTAATACCAAGTCCGCTAAGTAATGCTGCTGCATCGCTTTCGGCATTCCATCCTTCCAGCTCGGCAAATTTTTCTTCGAGCTCAGAAGCTTTTATTCCATCTGCATCAGAAAAATCGGGTTTTGCATAAAGAGCATCTTTTTCGTTCATTATTTCCCACAAGGTGGTATGCCCCATTATAACTGTTTGCAAGGCAGAAATTTCATCAAATTCGTGGTGGTTTTGTTTTAAAACCGAAAGGCGTTCGCCTTTTTCCATAAAGCAAGTACCTTTAGAAGGAGCTAAATCGCCACTAATAATCCGAAGCAGAGTAGATTTTCCGGCTCCGTTGGCGCCAATAATACCGTAGCAATTGCCTGCAGTGAATTTGAGATTCACATCTTGAAATAACACTTGTTTGCCAAATTGGATGGCTAAATTGGAAACTGTAATCATGTAAAAGAAAACTAATTAAAAAATGAATAAACAAAAAACCCTTGCAAGTAAGAGCTTACAAGGGTTTTCTCAGTTGTCTCACCAGGATTCGAACCTAGACAGACAGTACCAAAAACTGTAGTGCTACCATTACACCATGAGACAATCCGTTATTGCTTTTACTCGAAAAGCGCTGCAAAGATAGGAGATTTTTTGAAATCCACAAAGCTATGCAATAAAAAAAGAAAATTGATTGCAAGCAAAGCCCAGTCTTAACTACATAGATCCTAATGTTGTATTCTATTTCTGAATGCAGAGTTCTGGTCTATTTTTTTGGCCTTTTGGCCTAAATGCTTTATTTTATTATCAGTAAATAATAATTTTTTTTACCTTTTTGTGCCAGTAAGTATTTACCGTTAATTAATTCTTCGTTGCCTATAATGGCTTCAAAATCGGCAAATTTTTCTTTATTTAAAGAAAATCCGTTTGCTTGTAACATTTTACGCATTTCTCCTTTGGATGGGAAAACTGCAGCATGTTCTGTTAATAGGTCGATGGCTTTGATGCCTGATTCAAACTGGGTTTTATCAATCTCAAATTGAGGAACTCCCTCAAAAACTGAGAGTAAGGTTTCTTCATCAAGCTTTCTCAAGGCATCGGAAGTGGCATTACCAAATAAAATATTGGAAGCTTCTACAGCCGATTCGTAATCTACAGCCGAGTGAACCATGCAAGTTACTTCTTTTGCCAATGTTTTTTGCAGTGGACGAAGGTGTGGCGCCTCAGTTTGTTCTGCAATTAAGGCTTCAATTTCTTCACGGCTTAAAAAAGTAAAAATTTTGATGTACTTTTCGGCGTCGGTATCACTTACGTTTAACCAAAATTGATAAAATTTATAAGGGGAAGTGTATCGTTTATCCAACCATACATTTCCGCTTTCGGTTTTACCAAATTTTCCACCGTCGGCTTTTGTTATTAAGGGGCAAGTCATGGCAAAGGCTTCGCCTCCTAGTTTGCGGCGGATCAATTCTGTTCCGGTAGTAATATTGCCCCATTGGTCGCTACCACCCATTTGCAATTTGCAATTGTATTTTTCGTAGAGGTATAAAAAATCGTAGCCTTGTACTAGTTGATAGGTAAACTCTGTAAACGACATTCCTTCGGATGTTTCGCCACTGATGCGTTTTTTTACACTGTCTTTGGCCATCATGTAATTTACGGTGATGTGTTTGCCAATATCGCGAATAAACTCGAGGAAGGAAAATTCCTTCATCCAATCGTAGTTGTTTACCAATTCGGCTTTGTTAGGAGCATTGGTGGTAAAATCCAGAAAACGGCTTAATTGTTTTTTCAGCGCTTCTTGGTTTTGTCGCAGGGTTTCTTCGTTGAGCAGATTTCTTTCTTGTGATTTTCCCGATGGGTCGCCAATCATACCGGTAGCTCCACCCACTAATGCAATTGGACGATGACCGGCCCGTTGAAAATGTTTCAGCATCATTACACCAACCAAGTGCCCGATATGAAGCGAATCGGCAGTAGGATCAATGCCCACATAAGCCGAAGTCAGCTCTTTTTGTAACTGTTCTTTGGTTCCGGGCATTACGGTGTGAATCATGCCGCGCCATTCTAATTCTTCAACAAAATCTATCATATTTTTATAATTAACAGTACGCTCTTTGCAGATAAATTACTGCAGAGTTCGCAATTAGTACTAGCTATTTTAGGCTGCAAAGATAAAATTAATGTAACAATATGCCAATATTCCTTTTTATGGGATAGTGATTGTATTTCCTAAAAATTTAGGTTCAAGGTTTATTGCTAAGTCTAAAAATAGTTTTACTCTTGCAAATTTTTCTCGAAGGTTCCGTTCTTTAGTATGTCTCAATTGGTTTTAGCGTTGGCGTTGCAATCATTTATCATCTATTTCTTTGTCTATATTTTTATCAAGTTGTTTCGCATTTTGACCTGTTACAACCTTTTTTCCGGTTTTTTCCTCAATTTCTTTTCTCGTGTTTCCGGCAATTGTGCCACCTTGATGGGCAATACGTTTGTTATCTTCGAATGTTTTTGGCTTTTTTTCTTTAGAAATCTCGGTTGTTGTTGCTTCAGCGAGCATATTTAGCACCAATTCAAGATTTGTCATATGGTCTCGAAGGTTCTCCTTTTTCAAATCTTTCAGGCTCTTGTATTGCTTGGTTGTATAACCGCTCCAAGCTTTTGTAATTTCATCTGTCAATATTGCAAATTCTTGTCCTTTTTGCATACCTCGGTTTTCCCATTCATCAGTTAATTCTTTACGGACTTCAATGCTTTTCAAACGCTGGTTTATCCACTCTTTGCTGTAGCCTTTACGAAGGTAGGTTCCCATTAAGCGATCAATGCCTAGTTCAGGGTCTTCTATTTCATCAATTCGTTCTCGTCCAATCTGTGCCAGCCACATTTTAAAGGGTTCGGCTTTGGGCGATGGGATACTTTGGATTAGCCTAAAAAGTTGTTCGGTATCAGCCACATCGGTTTCGCGCATTTTACCATCTTCGGCAAGCAATTTCAACCGGTTACAATTTGTAACCGTTTCATTGCCTTCTTTCAATAAACGGCTTTTCATCACTTTCCAATAATTTCTTGCTCCTTGGTGGGTAGGCTGGTCGGTTAAAATGGAAATAATATCGACAATGGAAAAGTACCATTTCTCATCTTCATCGCTCCATATAGAACGTATTTCTTTTTGTTCAAACAGTTTTATTGCGGTTTCTTTGGACATATCAAATTTGTTTTAAATTTAGTTGTCCGTTTTTAAGACAACAATTGTATTGGACGTATACCAAAAAGGAGGTGTACATGGTTGGGCATACCGTTTATTGCAAGCATTTTATGTCTCTGATTTTGAATTATTTCTGTTATATATTTGTAAAGACCTTGTTGTCATTTTTTTAAGATTAGGGGAACAATGTTTTAAACAGTAAAAACACCTTGGATATGTATTTGGGTATAGGTGTTAGGCATTTAAAAAAAATAATTAATTAATGCGTTTACTCCAGCCATTAGGTGCGGAATATCATTTAATGTGTATTATAAAACTAACCCATCTAACAACTCCACATAAATTTTTACGGCTTCTTCAATTTCTTTAATGTAGATAAATTCGTCGGCAGTATGCGAGCGTGTCGAATCTCCCGGACCCATTTTCAGACTAGGGAAAGGCATTAAGGCTTGGTCGGAAAGGGTTGGGGATCCGAAAGTTGTTAGTCCTAATTCCAATCCACGTTGAACCAAAGCATGATTTTTCTCGATGGAAGAAGAGTTTAAACGGGTAGAGCGCGCTTTAACTTCGCATTGTACATGAGCTTGAATTTCTTTCAACAATTCTTCATTGCTGTAACATTCGTTGCTTCGTATATCCACCACAAAAGTGCAGGTGTCCGGAATCACATTGTGTTGGGTGCCTGCGTTAATCATGGTAACGCTCATTTTAACATCACCCAGATCGTTAGATTCTTTTGGAAAGTGATAATTTTTAAACCAGTCTATATCCTGCATGGCTTTGTAAAGTGCATTTTCTCCTTCGTTTCGTGCGGCATGACCCGCTTTCCCGTATGAGGTGCAGTCAAGAACCATCAATCCCTTTTCAGCTACAGCCATTTGCATGCCGGTAGGTTCACCTACAACAGCTACATTTATTTTCGGTAATTCTTTCAATAAATTTTCAATGCCATTTGTTCCGGAAATTTCTTCTTCGGCTGAGGCTGTAAAAATCAAATTATAAGGTTGCCCTTTTTCGGTTAATCGACAAAAAGTTTCAAGTAAGCTAACTACGCTTGCCCCGGCATCGTTACTGCCTAATCCGTATAACTTACCTTCTTTTTCTGTGGGAGTAAATGGGTCAAATGTCCAACCATTTACGGGTTTAACGGTATCGATATGTGAATTTAGAAGGATGGTAGGTTTATCCGTATCAAAACCGGCGGAAAGCAACCAAAGGTTATTGTCTTTGCGATAAACGGCATGCCCCATCAATTCCATTTCACGTTGAAAGGCATCGGCTACAGCTTTCTCTTCCCTGCTAAAAGAGGGGATGGAGATGAGTTGTTTGAGAAGTTGTATGGTTATCATTTTTCAGTTAATTTATATCCAATTGGATTTCTCGGTTTTTCATCTTTCAAGCGTTGACTTGCCATTTCTGTAAGTGCTTGGTAAATCTCATTAAACTGCATATTGGTTTCTATCATAAAATTTTCCAATTTGGCATTAAGTTCTGTAAAGCCTAAAGCATATTGGCGAAGTACCACAAATGCACGTACAATTTCAATATTTACTTCGATGGCTTTTGGACTATTCAACACGCTGGAAAGCATCGCTACCCCCTGTTCTGTAAAGGCAAATGGGAGATATTTTGAATGCTGTCCTTTTCCATTCTCTAAGGTCACAAATTGTGATCTTAGAGAATTATATTCGGGTCTATCCAACTCAAACATAAAGTCGGAAACCTATTAATGTTCCGTCTTACTGCTTGTTTAAGCACTCTTGTCTCTATACCATAAAGTTCTGCTAAATCAAAATCCAACATTACCCGTTGTCCACGAATTTCGTATATTTTGTTTTATACTAGTTGTAATTCCATTTCATTTTTAATCTTGAGGTCGCAATTTGTGACTTCAAATTTTTATCTCACGACCGTTCCACTTCCCTTTCCAATCTCATCCGCCTTAGAAATAACCACTTCTTTCACTCCGGCATCAATTGCTTCAAAGGCATTCTCCAGTTTTGGTATCATACCTCCTTGAATGGTTCCATCTGCTACGTACTTTTCAAAATCGACTTTAGTAATGACAGGGATTACACTGTCATCATCATTTGCATCTTTCAATACCCCTTTCTTTTCAAAGCAAAACAAAAGTGTAACATCAAAGTGTTTTGCCAACGCTTTAGCAGTTTCACCGGCAATCGTATCGGCATTGGTGTTGAGTAAATTACCTTTTTTGTCGTGGGTAAGCGGTGCTAAAACAGGTACTACTCCTTTTGAAATTAAATCGGCTAAGATATCTGCTTGTACTTCTTTTACATCACCCACAAATCCATAATCAACTGTTTTTACGGGACGTTTTTCACTGCGCATGTAATTCATATCGGCTCCGGTTAGCCCTAAAGCATTAACCCCCAATGCTTGTAAGCCCGCAACTATTTGTTTGTTGACCAACCCCCCATAAACCATGGTAACGACTTGTAGCATTTTTTCATCTGTGATACGACGTCCATCCACTATGTTGCTTTCAATACCTAATAAAGAAGCCATTTTGGTTGCAGCACGACCTCCTCCATGCACCAGTACCTTGTGACCGGGAATTTTTGCGAAGTCGGTTAAGAGTTGTTTGAGAGTCTCCGGCTCTTCCACTATTTGTCCACCTACTTTTACGATAGTAAGCCTTCCCTCAACCCCCTCCGGTAGAGGGGGAGAGTCTATAGGAAAACTTTGTTTTATGTTTTTTTGTTTCATTATATGTAACTAAAATTTTGAAATATAAATTCTGTTAGGGCATTCACATACCCCCTCTATTGGAGGGGGCTAGGGGGAGGCTCTCCAACATACGTTTAATAACTACTTGAGCAGAAATTTCTCGGTTGGCAGCTTCTTGTATTACTATAGACTGCGGACTCTCAATCACATCGTCTGTAACAATCATATTTCGGCGAACCGGAAGACAATGCATGAAATAGGCATTGTTGGTTAATTTCATCTTTTCGGTGTTTACTGTCCAACTCATATCTTTGCTTAGTATTTGACCGTAATTAGGGTCTTGGTAAGCCGCCCAATTTTTGGCATAAATAAAATCGGCTTCTTCGAAAGCTTTGTTTTGATTGTATTCTACTTTAGCACCACGCACAAATTGCTCCGCTAACTCATATCCTTTAGGCTGTGTAATTACAAAATCTACATCAGCTTCGTTCATAAAATCGGCAAACGAATTAGGTACAGCTTGTGGGAGTGCTCGTGGGTGTGGTGCCCATGTTAATACTACTTTCGGACGATTTTTCTTTTTATGCTCTTCGATAGTAATTAAATCGGCAAAGGCTTGTAATGGGTGACTTGTTGCACCTTCCATACTAAAAACCGGTTTGCCCGAAAGTTGGATAAATTGGTTTAGAATTTTTTCGCTATAATCTTCTGCTTTATTTTCGAATTGCGCAAATGCACGTACTCCAATAATGTCACAGTATTGACCCATTACAGGAACCGCTTCGAGAATATGTTCGGGTTTGTCGCCATCCATAATTACTCCCCGTTCGGTTTCCAATTTCCAAGCCCCTTGATTTACATCCAACACCATGGTGTTCATGCCAAGATTCATGGCTGCTTTTTGAGTGCTTAAACGGGTACGCAAGCTGGAGTTAAAAAAAATTAGTAAACAAGTTTTATTCTCCCCTAAATGTTTATACGCATAGCGGTTATTTTTTACTTCTAGAGCTTCTTTGATTGCCTCATTTAAATTTCCGAGGTCCTTTACATTGGTATAGAATTTCATATTTATTCAAAATGAAGAATGAAGAATGAAGAATGAAGAATATACTTCACAAACATTCCATTCTGTTTATATTTTTTGTTTTACTTTGCTTTTTACTGTTTTTATAGAGGATACTAGCAATGCAATTAATTCATCACAATCCGTATAAAGACTTTCAAACATTTTTCCCTCTAGATAATTTGTATCTTTTAATAAGTTCAGCCAGAAGTCAGTTTCATTGGCTTCTTTCAAAGCAATACTAAGTTTATTTATAAAGTCCAATTTGCTTTGCCCAAACTCAGATTCTCTAATTAATGCAGCGATCGAAGTCCCACTTCTAAGAATCTGATTGCTTAATGTAAATTCTTTCTTCTCTTTCTGTAAAAACTTAGATAGATTAACAATCCTGATTGCAAATCGATAACTCTTAACATGAAGAACAGAATCTTCCCGTTTATTTATTCTCATTTTTGAAAATTCATCATTCTACATTCTTAATTCAATATGCTTTCCATCAAATCCTGAAAATCAACCAGATATAAATCTAAACACATTTTTTTCACACAGCTTCCGTCGTCACAAAGATATATCCATTTTTGTTCAAATCGTACTGTTTCAGCTTTCCAGAGCCACAGTGGCGAATACGCAAACCCAATAGTTCCGTTAGAAATATCATCCATTAGTTTTTTGTCTAATTTAACACTTTCTTCTTCAGGAGGAGAGCCTTCACCAAATGATTTTTGTAAATAACTTAAGTAAAGACTATCTTTAAGTAAGGCAGTTACTCGTACTAATTGGTTGCCTAAAAAAAACAAGTGAACCTCTTCTATTTTAGTGTTCCCGATGCCTAAATTATAGGGGAGGGAATACACTTCGATAATTTCGGGTAACCGATAAAAATTAGATTTTTTCATTTCGTACGAAATGTATTTTTGTTTAGGAGTTTTTAAAACAAACTCTCTGAAACCAAAGGAGTAATCTAATTTTTCGGTGCTTGCTTTTTGTGCTTCAAGTTTTGAATTCACCAAAAAAACAATGAAAAACAGGATGAAAAACTTATTCATTATGATCGGGTTTGTCCATCGCCTTTTATAATAAATTTATAACTTGTCAATTCGGGTAAAGCCATAGGGCCTCGGGCATGTAATTTTTGGGTACTGATGCCAATTTCTGCTCCCATACCAAATTGTGCCCCATCGCTAAAAGCGGTAGAAGCATTCGTGTAAACACAAGCAGCATCTACTTGTTTGTTAAAAATGGCAGCATGTTCTTCGTTTTCGGTAATAATGGCTTCACTGTGTTTTGAACTAAACTGAGTGATATGAGAAATAGCTTCTTGTAACGATGCCACTGTTTTTATGCTCATCCGATAGCTTAAAAATTCCGTACCGTAACTTTCGGGCGTTGTTTTTTGCAATAAATCTGCAGGATAGTTGCCGTTTAGAAAGGTGTACGACTTGGTATCGGCTTCTATTACAACCTTGCTTTGAGCTAATTTTTTACACAATGCAGGCAAATCGGATAAGCGTTTTTCGTTAATAATTAAACAATCTAACGCATTGCAAACACTAACTCTGCGTGTTTTTGCGTTGAAAATAATATCTGCTCCTTTTTCGTTATCGCCAAATTCATCAAAATAGGTATGCACCACACCGGCTCCGGTTTCAATAACAGGAACACGGGAGTTGTTGCGTACAAACTCAATTAAACCCTGGCTACCCCTAGGTATAATTAAATCTACATAACCAACGGCATCCATCAGTTCGGCAGCAGCTTCACGTCCGGCAGGTAGAAGATGAATAATATTTTCATCTATATTGAATTGTTTTAACACTGACTTTATTATTGTTACAATGGCAAGATTGGAGTTGTAGGCATCGGTTCCTCCTTTTAAAACACAGGCATTGCCTGATTTAAAACAAAGAGAAAAAACATCGAAGCTTACATTCGGACGCGCTTCGTAAATGATTCCGATAACACCGAATGGTACTGTTATTTTCGTTAATTTCAGCTTGTTGTACAATGTCCGTTTTTCCAATATTTTTCCTAATGGAGAAGGTAATCCGGCTACATTGCGCATGTCATCGGCTATGTTTTTTATGCGGTCGGCAGTTAATAACAAGCGGTCGTACATAGGGTTGCTTTTTGCCATCGAGACCAAATCTTTTTGATTTTCGGTTAGGATAAAATCAATTTTAACCAAAGCCTCATTGGCTATGGCTAAAAGCACCTTATTAATTTGCTCATCAGAAAGCAGGTTTAACGCGCGAGAAGCTTTTAGGGATGCTTCTTTCCAACTTTGATTATGTTGTGTCATACTATATTAGTTTTCTAATCGTTGAAGATCATTTTTTTCTAAATCCGTTCATCCAAATATAAATAATCGTAATGCACCAAGGCTTTGTATCCTTTTTCTCCTATCAGTTGGTTGGCTTTTATGCTGTCAAATTGAACTTTTCCTACGCCAAGTGCTTTCCCCTTATCATCAAAGATTTTTACTATGTCGTCTTTTTCAAATTCTCCAACAATTTTTGTTACCCCAACAAATAAAAGTGAAGTAGCTTTTTTGCCGGCTAAGGCTTCTGTTGCTCCTGTATTTACATGTATTTCGCCTTTGGCAAAGCTGTCGCTGTGGGCTATCCATTTTTTTACACTTGATACTTCTTTGCTATTAGGTATAAATTTGGTACAAACAACATCGTTATCTGTTAACAGTAAGTTGGTTAATATATGGTCTTTTTTTCCATTAGCAATTATAACGGTAATACCTTCTTCGGCAACTTTTCGTGCGATATTGGTTTTAGTAAGCATGCCTCCTCGTCCGAATGAAGATTTGCTTGTTTGAATATATTGCGATAGATTTTTGTTTGTTTTTATTTCGCGAATAACTTGAGAGTTAGGGTCGTTTGGATTGCCGTTGTAAATACCGTCAATATTGCTAAGTATTACTAACGCTTGCGTATTCATCATGGTGGCAATTAAACCTGAAAGCTCATCGTTGTCGGTAAACATTAGTTCGGTAACCGAAATAGTATCATTCTCATTTACAATGGGAATTACTTTTAATGCAAGCATTTCTGTCATGCAATTTTTTTGATTCAGGTAATGCCTGCGAGAGCCAAAACTTTCTTTGGTAGTAAGCACTTGACCGCAATAAATACCGTGTTTACGAAACATCTCGTAATAATGATTTATCAATTTAGCTTGCCCTACCGCCGAAAAAACTTGTCGTGCAGAAACATCGTCTATCTTTTTGTCAATATTGAGTTCGCTACGCCCTGATGCAACTGCGCCCGAAGAAACAAGAATTATTTCTAATCCATCTTTGTGTAACTTAGCTATCTGTTCAACTAAAGCGGACATACGCTGTAGGTCAAGTTTACCTGCTTTGTCTGTTAGCACATTACTGCCAATTTTAACGGCTATTTTTTTATAGGAATATTTTTTCATGAAAAAGGATGATAAAAATTTCTTTAATAAAAAGAAATTGAAAATACAAAGTTAAAAATTTTGTTCTCAAAATTAACGCTTGATGCAGGAATCTTACGGTATTGGTTATATGCCTCAGCCTTTAAATAAAAAAGCTCGCTTCGAACACTGTCAAAACGAGCTTTTAGGCACTTGTAATTTTTTATAATTTACTATGCGATCCATCGCAAAAAGGCTTGTTTTTAGATTGTTTACACATACACCATGCTACCGTTTTGGGTTCTTTAAGCACCACTTTCTCGGGAACAATATCTGTGTCGACATGTGATCCGTCGCAAAACGGTTGTTCTGAACTTCTTCCGCAAGCACACCAATAATAAGTGCCTGCTTCCATTTTCATTATTTTAGGAGATTTTCCTGCAATTTTTGGTTCGTCCATAATTATAGTGTTTATAAGATTCCTTCGTCGGCAAAACTGTAATAACTATTCCCTGAAATTATTACGTGGTCAATTAAATGGATATCTACGGTTTCAAAGGCTGTTTTTAGTTTGAGCGTAATGTTTCTATCTTCGTTACTTGGTTGTGTATTTCCCGAAGGATGATTATGACACAAAGCAACCGATGAGGCCAATTTATCTATTGCATTTTTTAAAATTATACGTGCATCAACAACTGTTCCAGAAATACCTCCTTGGCTAATTTTCAGTTGTTCTACTACTTTATTTGCTCTATTTAAAATTAATATCCAAAATTCTTCGTGTGGCAAATCGGCTAGTAGAGGTTGAAACAGATTAAATACATCGATACTACTTGATATTTGTTTTTTATCGAGTGTTTCAGCCAGTTTTCTTCTTCTGCCCAATTCCATGGCAGCCACTATGGTAATGGCTTTTGCTTGCCCAATTCCTTTAAAGTTTTGTATGAGTTCGTTGGTCGAAAATTTGCCTAATTCATGTAAGTTATCTTGCGCTCTTTTTAGTATTTTGCGCGATAGTTCTACTGCAGTTTCTTCTGTATTGCCAGAGCCAATTAGAATGGCTAATAATTCAGCATCCGAAAGGCTGTTTATGCCTTTCTGCAGTAGTTTTTCGCGAGGACGATCTTCTTCTGCCCATTCGGTAATAGTAAGGTGTGTCTTTTTCACAATACTAAAAAGTATTAATAAAGAGCTAAAAAATCCCCACTTTTGGTGAGTAGGGATTAAATTATTTGGTAAACTAAAATTAAGCTAGTTTGTTAATACTACGAGCTAATTTTGATTTTAAGTTACTTGCTTTATTTTTGTGAATAACATTTGTTTTTGCTAGTTTATCTAACATAGCACTAACTTTTGGCAATAATTCTGCGGCCTGTGTTTTTTCAGTAATAGAGCGTAATTTTCTTACTGCATTACGAGCTGTTTTTGCATAAAATCTGTTATGCAATTTTTTCTTTTCAGCTTGTCTTATTCTTTTGATTGACGATTTGTGATTTGCCATTTTTTGTTTTGTAATTTAAATACAATTGAAAATTTGTAGTCCCTAGGGGAATCGAACCCCTCTTTCCAGGATGAAAACCTGATGTCCTAACCGATAGACGAAGGGACCATTTTTTGAGTTTCTACTCTGTTATTTTGAGCATGCAAAGATAATCCCCTTTTTTATATCTGCAAAACTTTTTGCACAAAAAAATGATTATTTTTCTATATCGTGTAAATGTAAGTGTAACGATTTGGAAGAAATTTGAATTTCCCAAATAGATAAGCACAACGAAATGACTAATAAAACCAATGATAATCCGAATATATATGCCGCAATTAGGGTAAAGCTTATGTATATTAAAAACATGGACAAAACGCATAAACACAAGCTGCTGATGCCAATTATTTGCATTATTCGTAATAGTTTAAGTCGTTTTTGCAGGGTTTTTATTTGTGCTAAAATAGTGGGCTTTTTGTCGTTGTCGTAACGGTCTTTCAAGTTTCTTACCAACTGGGTATAAGCTATAAAGCGACTCGTAAAAGCAAGCATTATTAAAGAAACTGCCGAAAATAAAACTGCCGGAGTAGTTAACGTAAGTTCTTGTGTGTGTAGGGTTAGAGGCATTGTTTTTTTTACAAAGGTAAATTTTTTAATGAACATTGATTGTGGCAGCGATAAAAAATTGACATTTCGTTTTACCTTTGCATAAAAAGAGTTAGAACCAAATGATTGTAAGTACCGAAGCTATTATTTTGCATAGCATTAAACACTCCGACAATAGTGTAATTGTTCATGCCTATACGCAAAAACACGGACGTATGTCTTATGTGGTAAATGGAGCGAGAAGTAAAAAATCGGTGCTTCGATCGGCTTTACTGCAACCTTTGAGCATAGTGTCTCTTCAAACTGAATTTTTGCCTAAAAAAAATTTGCAACGAATAAAAGAAAGTAGCATTGCAAGGGTATTTAATTCTATTCCGTTCGACCCCTCCAAAAATGCTATCTGTTTATTTATAGCCGAATTGTTATATAGAACTTTAAAAGAACCGCATGTAGATAGTTCTTTGTATGCGTTTTTAACCGAATCGATTGTTATATTAGATGAAGCAGACGGGAGTATTGGTAATTTTCATTTGGTTTTTTTAGTTGGTTTATCTCGTTATTTAGGTTTTGAGCCCCAAATTGAGACCATGCATGAAAATTATTGTTTCGATTTGCAGAATGGCATTTTTACTCCACAACAAATATTGTCTGAATATTTGAATAGTGCCGACAGTAAATTATTAGCCTCCTTGCTTTCGTTGAATTATGCAACAATGTATAGTGTGAAGTTTGAGAAGGATGAGAAATATAGGTTGCTTAAAGCTCTATTGGCGTATTATAAGTATCATTTAAGTAATTTTTCTAACATTAAATCGGTGAATGTAATGGTTGAGCTTTTCAACTAACAGCTAATTTGGCAAACAGTATTAAAAGCCGTATTTTTGTGCCTGATTTTTTTGGTTGCGTAGTTCAATGGATAGAACAAAAGTTTCCTAAACTTTAGATCCGGGTTCGATTCCCGGCGCGACTACACTTTTTTGTAGAAAGTAGTTTTTACCAATTTTTAAAAGGATTTTTGCTTAAGTTGGAATTAAAATAACGGCTGTCTGTGCTTACTTCTTTACCTATCCAAGATGGTTTATCGAATGTGGCATTTTCGCTTTTTAATTCAATTTCAGCAATTATTAATCCTTCATTTTCTCCTAGGAACTCATCTATTTCCCAGATGTTGCCGGCATACTTAATTTTATACCGATTTTTCTCAACCACTTTATTTAAGCTCATTTCAGATAGAAGTTGATGGGCTTCGCTTGTAGGTATTTCATATTCAAACTCAGTACGGCTAATGCCACAAGTTTTTCCTTTAATGGTAATATACCCTTTATTGTTAGCAATACGTATGCGTACAATAGTGTTGGGGCTGTTGCATAAATATCCTTGTTTATAGTAAACCGGTAAAGCTAGTTGTTTATAGTCATCACTGTTTACCAGAAATTTTCTTTCAATTTCTATTGCCATACTACAAAAATAAAAAAAGCTTTAACAAGATTGCTAAAGCTTATACATTATGTGTTGTTACATTTCCCAATTTTCTAATGTGCCTAACAGCTCATCAAAAGTTTTAATACTTGTTTTGTTTTGAATTTCGTCTATTTGATGGTGTACAGCATCATCGTATGTTTCTTCGGCTACACTCCTGATAACTCCCATTGCTATAGGGAAATCAGGTCCTTTCATAAGTATTAGCTTTGAGTGAATGGTGTAGTCTTCCGAATGAGCGTCGTGTATTAAAATATCTTTTTCGGTAATACCGTTTTCGCCTATGGTTACAACTTTTAAGTTAAAGCCATCTAATACCAATCCTTTGTTGTTTTCTTTGCCAAAGAGCATTGGTTCGCCATGTTTTAATACAATCATACGATCAGCTCTTTCGTCTTTGTGTGCGAGCCAGCCATGAGCACCATCGTTAAAAATAATGCAGTTAACCAGCATTTCTATTACAGCAGTTCCTTTGTGTTGAGCTCCTGCTGTCATTACATCAACAGAGGTTTTTATATCTACATCTAAGGCTCGTGCAAAAAATGTTCCTCGTGAACCAATTACTAATTCTCCCGGATGAAATGGACGTTCAACCGTACCAAATGGTGAACTTTTTGTTGCAAACCCTTTTTTTGTGGTAGGAGAGTATTGCCCTTTGGTTAAGCCGTAAATTTGATTGTTGAAGAGTAACACATTTAAATCAATATTGCGTCGAATGCTATGAATAAAATGGTTTCCTCCAATGGCTAAACAGTCACCATCTCCGGTTATTTGCCATACGGTAAGTTCAGGATTGGCAATTTTAACGCCACTGGCTATTGCTGCTCCTCTTCCGTGTATGGTGTGAAACCCATAGGTGCTAACATAATAAGGCAAACGAGAAGAACATCCAATACCCGAAATAACAGCTGTTTGTTCAGGATTTACTCCAATTTCCGCCATTGCTTTTTGCAACGATGCAACTACTGCATGGTCTCCACAACCGGGACACCAACGCACATATTGATCACTTTTAAAATCTTTAGCTGTATATGTTGTCATAAAACTAATTCTTCAAGAAATTTTTAAAACACTCTTTTAATTCTAAAACGGTAAAAGGTTGTCCTTCTACTTTATTGTATTGATAAAAATGAACTCCTTCTACTTGAGAGCGAAGAAAAGTGGCAAATTGTCCGCTATTTAGTTCGCAAACGACCACTTTTTTGTATGATCGGATAACTTCAGCCGTATTTTTTGGAAGTGGGTTGATGTAATTAAAGTGAGCCAAAGCAATTTTCTTATTTTCTTTTTTCAAGGAGTTAATGGCAGAAATTAGATGTCCGTGTGTGCTACCCCATCCTATTACTAATACATCAGCATCAACGCATCCTTCTACTTTTAGTTCGGGAATTTGCTGAGCTATATTAGTTATTTTTTGTTGACGGGCATTTACCATTTTTTGATGATTAGCAGCATCGGTAGATATGGCTCCTTTATCGTAATCTTTCTCGAGCCCTCCGTTACGATGAGCAAACCCTTCCATGCCGGGTATTGCCCAATACCTTATTTTTGAGTTTTCGTTACGTGTTGTAACTTTTACTTTTTCTTTCATTTCCGGTGTTACGTAGGGAGGTTTGATTTCGGGCAATTCGGCAAGTTTAGGCAGTTTCCAAAGAGAGGATCCATTTCCGATAAATCCGTCTGTTAACAGAATAACAGGCGTCATATTTTCTAAAGCTATTTTACTAGCCATATAAGCATATTTAAAGCAATTGTCGGGAGTGCTGGCAGCCATAACAACTGCCGGACTCTCTCCATTTCTACCATACAATGCTTGTAGCAAGTCTGTTTGTTCTGTTTTTGTGGGCATACCTGTAGATGGACCTCCACGCATAACATTTACTACCACTAGCGGTAACTCCGCCATTACGGCTAATCCTATTGCTTCCGATTTTAATGCAAGTCCCGGTCCTGAAGTGCTTGTAGCAGCCAAATTTCCTGCAAAAGAAGCTCCAATGGATGTGCAAATACCTGCTATCTCGTCTTCGGCTTGTACGGTTATTACGCCCATATCTTTTCTTTCAGATAATTCATGTAAAATATCTGTAGCAGGAGTAATTGGATAACTCCCTAAGAAAAGTTGCAAACCCGATTTTTTTGAAGCGGCAATTAACCCCCAAGCGGTGGCTTTGTTACCATTTATGTTGGTATAAGTACCGGGTTTTATTGAGTGAGATTTGTTTACTTGGAAAATCGAAATAGAAGCATCAATATTTTGACCGTAATTATATCCGTCAACAAGCACTTTTATATTGGCTTTAAGGATATCGGCTTTCTTTTTAAATTTGTTTTCCAGAAAATGAATTGCTTGTTCTATGGGCCTGTTAAATAAAAAGCAAACCAGTCCGAGCGCAAACATGTTTTTACTTCTTGATATCGTTTTTAAATCGAAATCAAAACCGCTTAAGCTCTCTTTTGTAAGGGAGCTTAATGGTGCAGGTACTAATTGAATGCTATCAGAAATGTTTAACTCTTGAAAAGGATTGGAGCTTGTAAAGCCTGCTTTTTCAAAATCTTTTTCTGTAAAAGAATCTACATCGAAAATGATAATTCCGTTCTTTTTAATTCCTGTTGCATTTACTTTTAGTGCAGCAGGGTTCATTACCACAAAAACATCCGCTTCATCGCCGGGTGTGTAAACGGTGCTTGAGCCTAAATGCACTTGAAAACCGGAAACTCCTCCCAAAGTGCCTTGAGGAGCACGAATTTCTGAAGGATAGTCGGGAAATGTTGAAATTTCATTCCCTAAAATAGCCGAAATATTTGAGAATAATGTTCCTGTTAATTGCATTCCGTCGCCGGAATCTCCTGAAAAACGAATTACAACATGTTCTTTCTCTACAAACTTAATATCTTCAGACATAATTTATTTAAGTAAAATTTGAAATTATACAAAAGTAGAAAAAATAGGTGTTTAGGCAATAATTATATGTATAATTTTACAATTTAATAACATAATAACTGTATATTTGTATAAATATGCAATTAATATGTAAAAAAAACCACACTTTTGTGTGGTTAATAATTTAAAAATCTGCATTTTTCGGGGTTCGTGCAAAAGGGATTACATCTCTAATATTACCCATTCCAGTTACAAATAAGAGAAGTCGTTCAAAGCCCAATCCGAAGCCTGAATGAGGCGCTGTTCCGTATTTACGGGTTTCTAAATACCACCACATATCTTTTAGTGGGATGTTCATTTCTTCGATGCGGCTTTTAAGTTTTTCGTAGCTCTCTTCTCGTTGAGATCCGCCAATAATTTCGCCAATTTTTGGGAATAACACATCCATGGCTCTCACAGTTTTATTGTCGTTGTTGAGTTTCATGTAAAATGCTTTAATTTCTTTTGGATAATCGGATAGGATTACCGGGCATTTAAAGTGAGTTTCAACTAAATAGCGTTCGTGTTCAGATTGTAAGTCGGTACCCCATGATACCGGGAATTCAAATTTATGGCCATTTTTTACGGCTTCTTCTAATATTTTAATACCCTCGGTATAGCTTAATCGAATAAATTTATTGTTTGTAACAAATTCTAATCGTTCAATCAATTCTTTGTCCCACATTTGATTAAGGAACGCCAAATCCTCTTTGCAATTATCTAAAGCATATTGTATTAAATATTTTAAAAAATCTTCAGCTAGGTCCATATTGTCCTCAATCTCATAAAAGGCTACTTCGGGTTCTATCATCCAGAATTCGGCCAAATGGCGAGGGGTGTTAGAGTTTTCTGCTCTAAAGGTAGGTCCAAAGGTATAAATCGAACCTAAAGCAAGAGCGCCTAGTTCTCCTTCTAATTGACCAGAAACGGTAAGGTTTGCAGGTTTTCCAAAAAAATCTTCAGAAAAATTGACTTTCCCCGATTCATCTGTAGGAATATGTTGTAAATCCATCGTTGTAACTTGAAACATTTGACCGGCTCCTTCACAATCAGACGCAGTAATAATAGGGGTGTGTAAGTAAAAAAAGCCATGATTATTAAAATAGTTGTGAATGGCAAAAGCCATAGCATGACGTATTCTAAGTATTGCGCTAAAGGTATTGGTTCGAGGGCGAAGGTGAGCTATTTCACGTAAAAACTCCAACGAATGTCCCTTTTTTTGTAGCGGATAGGTAAGAGGGTCTGCTTCTCCGTAAATATGTATTTCCGATGCATTTATTTCTACCGCTTGACCTTGACCTTGTGAAGCAACAAGTATTCCATTTACACTAATGCAAGCTCCTGTACTTATAGGTTTTAAATATTCTTCTCCAAATTTTTCAACATCTACGACCAATTGAATGTTTTGAATGGTAGATCCGTCGTTTAAAGCGATAAAATTAACATTTTTATTTCCTCTTTTAGACCTTACCCATCCTTTTACGTTTATAATTTCGTTAGTAGGAGTTAGTTTTAAAATATCAACAATTTTAGTTCTTTTTAAATGTTTCATCGGGATAATAATTATTAGAGTTGGAAAGAACTCACATGGAAATATCCGGATGGAGTTCATTATATATTTAATGTACTAGTAATTCATTTGCTTGCAAAATTAATTATTTATAATTGAGCAAACAAAAAAAACACTTGTCTGTAAGGCAAGTGTTTTTTATATGATAATTTACATGATAATATTAACGCATTGCATCTCTACCGTCAGCAGCACCTAATTTGCTCATTGCACAACGGAAACCTAAATCACTTGCAGCTCTGTCTTGTTCTAAATATCTACGAGTAGAAGGATTTAACCAATATGCACGATCTTTCCAACCTCCACCTTTAAATACTCTTGTTTTATTGCTAAGTTTTCTAGAAAGAAGTCCATCAGCAGTTAAATCCGGATCATAAACTAATTTAGTAGCAGCATCAGGATCCATAGGAGTTTTCCATGCATCTGGATTTTTTCCTGAACGATTATCTCCATCACCATAGTTTCTTACATCGTATTTAATATATTTACCCATAGTTGAATCTGATTTTTCAACAGGAATTACATATTTTACACGACCAAGACTATCAATTACAGGAACCATAACTTTTTTGCCTTCTTGTGTATTTTCGTTAAATACAGGAGCTTTGTATTCGTTACCACGGAAAGAGTTATATTCTTCAACTTGTTCGTTTGTTAAAGGACGGTAAACATCCATTACCCATTCGTTTACATTACCGGCCATATTATATAACCCAAATGCATTTGGCCAATAAGACATTACTGTGTTGGTAATGGTAGCTTTATCATTAAGTTTTCCTCCCATACCCATCATATCACCTCGACCACGAACATAGTTAGCTTGCATTTCGCCACGGAATTCTTTGGCAGGGTTACGCATTTGATGACCAGGCCAAGGGAATTGTTGTTTTTCGCCTGAGTTTTCTTCTCCTTCGCGAGCAATTACACCATAAGCTGCATATTCCCATTCTGCTTCGGTAGGAAGGCGGAAGTCAGGGAATAATATTCCATCAGAATAATTAGTTTTTCTTTCTTCACCCCAAAGGTTAGTTATTGGGTTTTTACCTGTTTCTGGTTGATACTCTGAACTTAACATGTATTTTCTTGTGTTCAATACAATGTTATTTTTAATTTCTTCGGCATCTTCGTTGTCTTTTACGCTTTCAAAATCGGGCATGGTAATAAGTCCATTTCTAACCATAATCAATTCGTTAGCACGGTCTGTTCTCCATACACAGTAATCAGTTGCTTGTTCCCAACTAACTCCTACAACAGGATAATTGTTGTATGCAACATGTGAAAAGTAGTATTCAACGTATGGTTCGTTGTAAGCTAACTCAGTGCGCCATACTAATGAATCGGGAGTTGCTTTACGAATTAACTCAGGAGAGTTGTGCATAACCAACTTCATCCAATGCAAATATTCGTTCCAATTAAGGTTACTAATTTCACATTGATCCATGAAGAATGAACTAACGGTTACACGACGAGGAATATTGTTCCAGTCTCCAGGTATGTCTTCTTGAGTACGACCCATAGTAAATGTTCCACCTTCAATAAACACCATTCCCGGAGGTGTTTCTTGGTAATATTCGTTGTTTACTTCAAAACCTCCGGTTTCTTTGTCGTTGTAAGCCCATCCGGTTACAGAAGAAACGTCTTTTTTCATACATGATACAAGTTGTAATGCAGATAAAAAGAGTACTGTTTTAAAAATAATGTTAAGTCTCATAGTTTAAAGGATGATTAATTCGTTACAAATATAACTTATTTTATCAATTTTTGTTGGTTTATATTTTATATTCTTTCTTTAAAATTAAGGCCGTAAAGGTATATATTTTTCTATTTTTGTAAAAAAATTGAGAACTAAATTTTTATTATTTCTACAAAATTGAAAACAATTACTTGTAATAGAAAGCTCCTTTCAGCAAAAAACCCTTTAATAATGGGTATTTTAAATGTAACGGCTGATTCTTTTTATGCTGCTAGTAGAGCTACTCTAAAAGACGACATACTTCATAAAACTGCTCAATTTATTAAAGAAGGAGCTGATATTATTGATATAGGTGCTGTTTCGACTCGTCCAAGTACTACAAATTTCACGTCAGAAAGTGAAGAAATGGATCGAATTTGTGCAGCGTTAGAACTACTAATAAAAGAATTTCCAAAACTAACAATCTCATGCGACACATTTCGTGCCAAAGTAGCAGATTTTGTAATAGAAAATTATAATGTTTCTATAATTAATGATATCTCAGGGGGTACTTTTGACCCGAATATGTATGAAATTATTGTCAAAAGGCAAGTGCCTTATGTATTGATGCATACACGTGGAGAGCTCACTAGTATGCATTATCAGTATAATTATAGTAATATTGTTTTAGAAATTTGTCAATTTTTTTCTGAACGAGTAAAGCAATTAAGGTTGTTGGGTGTTAATGATATTATTATTGACCCGGGTTTTGGTTTTGCAAAAACTATTGATCAAAATTTCGAGTTATTAAAAAGAATTTCCTATCTTCGAAACTTAGATTGTCCTATATTGGTTGGGTTGTCTCGAAAGTCGATGTTTTATAAAACATTTAATACTTCCCCCGAAGATTCGCTTAACGCAACAACTGTAGGAAATATGCTTGCATTGCAATCGGGAGCTTCGATTTTACGTGTGCACGATGTGAAAGCCGCCAAAGAAGCAATAGAACTGTATTCTAAAATGCGATAAAAGTTATGGGTATTGATTTTGACAGTAAAGATTTGATAGATATTCTTTTAGTAGCTTTTTTAATGTATCAAACGTATCGTTTGTTAAAAGGCACAAATGCAGTGAATATCTTTATGGGTATTATGGCGTTTATTGTTTGTTGGTTTCTTGTTACCTTCGTGTTAAAGATGGAATTGTTGGGAGCAATTTTAGATAAGGTAATGAGTGTTGGGGCAATAGCGTTGATAATTCTTTTTCAGAGTGAGATTAGACGGTTTTTTTCGTTGATAGGGAGAAAAAGGAATTGGTCTTTTTTCAATTTTTTTTCGAAAACTTCAGGTATTAAAAATGAAATTGAAGCTTATTCAGTTATGCAAATTGTGGTTGCTTGTAGAAATATGTCTAGAAATAAATGTGGGGCATTAATTGTGATGGAAAAAAATGTCGATTTAAGTGATTTTTTACAATCGGGAGAACAAGTGAATGCAACTATTAATTCTAGATTAATTGAAAATTTGTTTTTTAAAAATAGCCCTTTGCACGATGGCGCAATGATTATTTCAAATAAAAAAATAATGGCTGTTGGGTGTATATTACCTGTTTCACAAAACCAAACCATTTCAAAACGATTAGGGTTAAGGCATCGTGCTGCTTTGGGAATTACTGAAAAAACGGATGCTACGGCAGTGATTGTATCTGAAGAAACAGGTCGTATAGCAATAGCTCAAAATGGAGAGCTTACAGTGAATGTTTCTGAAGAACAACTTGAAAGATTACTCTATAAAGAACAAGCCGTTAATTGATACCGCTATACTTTTTTTGATTGCATGGTTATTAGAGGGATTACAATTTCTTCTAAAGATATTCCTCCATGTTGAAAAGTGTTTTTATAATACCCTACATAATAGTTGTAGTTGTTTGGATAGGCAAAAAAATCGTTGTTTGTTGCAAAAATATATGCCGAACTTACATTTGGACTAGGGAGTCCGATTCTTGATGGGTATGCAATTTCAAATACTTCTTTTTTATTGTATCCTAAATTTTTCCCTACTTTATAACGTAAATTTACGTTGGTACTTTTATCTCCAATAACTTTTATTGCATTATCTACTCTTTTGGTACCATGATCAGTGGTCAAAACCACTTTTATATTTTGGTTGGCAAGGGTTTTAAATAATTCGATGGTGGAGGTATGTTTAAACCAGGCTAGGGTTAATGCTCTATAGGCCGACTCATCTTGAACCAATTCACGCATCATTTTTGAATCGGTTTTGGCATGCGAAAGCATATCGATAAAATTTAATACACACACATTTAAATTGTTATTCATTAATGTGGGTAATTTTTCAATTAATTTTTCGCCGGTTTGAGAGTCATTTATTTTGTGGTACGAAAAGCTGTAGTTTTTTCTAAACCTTTCGAGTTGAGTTTTTATAAGTTCTTCTTCGTTTAAATT
>JAFGVL010000077.1 GCA_016938015.1 Paludibacteraceae bacterium | reverse complement strand
TGAAAAAGCCTTACTAATAGGATCGCTAAACTCGATAGTAAACGGTTCGTTTTGGGCTACCGGATTTGGGAAAATCCGCGCAATTTTATAAGCGTTGGAATAGTTGAATACATTTTTTTCGCAAGTAAATAAAGAATCGCCGTTTGCCGTCCAACATTTAGCTTTGTAAAAACCGTTAAACCCTTCCATGTCGGTATAAATTACGCTGTTTTCATTGGGCAACATTTCGCCGTTTTTATACCACTGATAGTTGGTAATGGCATATTCTTTACTATCAATTTTAAGTACAGTAGCGAGCGTGTTTACTATGTAACTTTCGGGTAAGCCCACATAAAATGTAAACGGATAAGGATTGCTTTCTACCAGTAGTTCATTTTTTAATTGAAGTGTTGCTGTATAGCTACCATATTTTGCTTGTGCAGGCATATTAATTTCGATGGATCCATTGCTTCCTGTAGTTGGTAAGATGGCGTAATCAGTTTGTGTAAATCCCGCTTCTAACGCTTCAGAATTGTATATAATACGGTAATGAGTAGGAGAACCCGAGTAAATATTATAGTTCAGTACTACGGGTGTTTCTTTGCACGATTCGAAGGAACCCGAAAACGATTTTAAAAGGATAAATACTTTTTCTTTCTGGTAAATGGTAATTTGTTGAGGAGTAACACCCAATGCTGTAAGTGTAATTGTTGCTTCTCGGGCTACGCTATCGGTATTTTCTAAAGCTTCAATTAATAGTGTGCTGTTTCCGTAGCTTGAGGCCGGAGTTACCATTAGCCATGAGGCTGATGAGCTGGCGCTCCATATAGTGTTTGATGTTACTTGAATAGTATTTATTTGTGTTGCCCCTGCGGGTATATTTACTATATTTTCAGATACACTAAGTTGCGCTGCAGTTAGATTAATAACTACCAAGGCAGGTTCACTAGAACCGCTTTGAGCATCGGTGGCAAACCAACTAATCGTATCTTTTCCGGTAAAAAATGGTTGCGAGCTGTAGGTTAAACTATCTCCGCTGATACTTACAGTTCCATTTTTTGGGGCTAATGCAATGTGTCTTGTAAATAGGGAATCATCTACATCGCTTACGTTAAGTTTTACTGATACAGGTAATCCTGCCACCCAATACAGTATGGTATCGCTGATAATCGGTAGGTCGTTAATCGGCATCACAATAATTTTTATCCAAGCCGATTGTTGTAGTAGACCATCGCTTATAAGTAGTTGTATTGAATCGTTACCATTAAAATTAAGGTAAGGAGAGTAAGTGATACTGTTTTTGTTTAAAATGATAGAAGCATGTTTTGCCGAATCGAGAATTGAAAAAATTATAGTATCGTTATCTTCATCGATTGCATCGAGGTTAAAAGTAGCCACAATATCTTCATTAGTAGAAAAAGTAGTGCTGATTAATTGCGGCGCTTTATCTTGTAGTATGGCTATCACTTTAGCCGTATTTCCCCATAAAGTATCCGGCAAATAGGCGTTTTTTTCGCCTATTCGATACTGCATAGTAATAGTTTCGCCATTTACAGGTGTGCCAAGAAAAAATAAGGTAGAAAGGCTGTCGGTTGTTCCGTTGTTGATGGATAAAAGTTTGTAAACCAATGAGTCTTGAAGTGTTTCGTAATCAAAATCATTCTCCATAAATGAAGAAAAATTGATGCCTTCTGTAATGGCACGTGCACTTACCCACAACGTATCGTTGTAAGCAAAGGGAGCATTATTTATGTTAGCAAGAGCGGGATAAATACTGTCGTTACGAATGCTCCAAATAGAGTTGAAGTCCAGCCAGGGCATCGACGCATTATTTTTCATCAATTCTGTTGTAAGCCCTTGTATGTTTGGTGGATTCCCACCAAACCCGATATCGGTAGCTGTACCGGTGGTTTGTGTGTTAAAATAAGAATTTGTAAAGGTACTGTTGTAGTTAAATCCAATAAATCCTCCGGAATTAACATTGCCTTTAAACGAACCCGCATTGTAGCAACTGTCTCCTGTAGTAGTATAAGTTTGACCAATTAGCCCACCAATAGAAGAAGTACTTCCTGTAACATCGCCTGTGTTATAGGAATTGTGAATAAATGTATTTGTGTGGGCACATCCAATAAGACCACCCACATTGCTAGTTCCGTTACAAGATCCGGTATTATACGATAAACGAATGGTTGCAAATGTAGAGTAACCTGTCAGCCCTCCTATATAATAAGTGCCTCCGCTTATTGAGCCGGTGTTATAGCAAGTTGTAATGAAGCCACTGTTTAATCGGCCAATAATTCCGCCGGCTTCTTCGGTAAACGAAAAAATAGCCCCGTAATTAAAACAATTACTAATATGGGTGTTTGATGTGCCATATCCAACTATTCCCCCTACCGATTCAGTGCTGCCAATGATTCCCTTATTGTAGCAATTAGATACGTTAACAGTAGCTGTATACGCTACTATACCTCCGGCATAAAAGTTTTGAGAGGCAACAATACCACTATTATGGCAATTTGTAATGGTGGCAGATAAAGCGTAACCCGCAATACCTCCGGCATAATTTATCGTTGCAATAACAGTATCGGTATTATAAGAGTTGCTTATAGTACTGCTTTTGCAATAACCCGCAATGGCTCCAACATAGTTTTTACCTTTAATATAGCAATTAACCATAGCAACACTATCTACCACGGCATTGGTATTTAAATAGCCGAATAAGCCTACATAATCAGAAGTAGGACGGTTGATTACTAAATTAGAGATTGTTTTTCCTTTGCCGTACAATTTTCCGGTAAAAGGGGCTGTATTAGTGCCAATAGGAGTAAAGCCCAACCCTCCGTTTTCTGTTGCAGAAGGGTTGGCATCAATATTTGCAGCAAGTTCAAATACTTTGGCTTTGGTGTAAGGAGTGGTACCAACTTTTTTTAAGTCGGCATAATCTTCAATTTTATAAGGATTCACATCTGTGCCTGCCCCGGGCAAAATACCTCCGAGCGAGAAAGCAACAATTGGAACGCATAAGAAACTGTAAGTGAGTAGCGTTTTTAATTTCATAAGCGTATGGAATAAACACAAAGATATAAATTTTGTTTGTTTGAAGCTTAGTTTAAATAAAATTATCTTGTTTTTAGAATATGTTATTCAACAAAAAAACCTCCCGTATTTGCTACGGAAGGTTCTTTTCACGGTATTGTAATTTTTTTATTTTTTATTTTGCAAATAAGCATCAATTCCGGCAGCAGCTCTTCGTCCGTCGCCCATTGCAAGAATAACAGTGGCACCACCACGAACAATATCGCCTCCGGCAAAAACTACCGGTATAGATGATTGCATGCTTTCGTTAACCACAATGGTATGCCACTTAGTAATTTCCAATCCCTTAATAGAGCTAGGCACAATTGGGTTTGGCGACACTCCGATAGCTACAATTACCATATCTACATCGATGGTTTCGATAGCGCCCGGTATTTCTACCGGTTTGCGTCTGCCTGATGCATCGGGTTCGCCTAATTCCATTTTTTGTAAACGCATTTGTTTTACGCGTCCTTTTTCATCACCGATATATTCAATAGGGTTGTGTAGGGTCATAAATTCAACCCCTTCTTCTTTGGCGTGTTTTACTTCTTCTAAACGAGCAGGCATTTCTTGTTCAGACCTACGGTAAACAATCATAGAGCGTTTTGCGCCTAAGCGTTTAGCGGTACGTACTGAGTCCATTGCAGTATTACCTCCTCCAATAATAGCTACGTTTTTACCGAAAAATACAGGGGTATCAGATTCAGGATTTGCCGCATCCATTAAATTAACGCGGGTTAAGTATTCGTTCGAAGAAAGTACGTTGATAAGGTTTTCGCCCGGAATATTCATAAAGTTTGGTAATCCGGCACCACTGGCAACAAAGAAACATTTAAATCCTTCTGCTTGTAAATCTTCCAAGGTAACTGTTTTACCAACAAGGCAGTCGGTAATAAATTTAACGCCCATTTTACGAAGCACCTCTACCTCTACATCAACAATTACGTTTGGTAAACGAAATTCCGGAATTCCATATTTTAAAACGCCACCCACTTCGTGCAAAGCTTCAAAAACAGTAACATCATAGCCAAGTTTTGCCAAATCGCCGGCGCACGATAAACCGGCAGGTCCGGCGCCAATAATACCAACTTTAATTCCGTTAGAAGGAGCGCAAACCGGAATATCCATTTTCCCGCTTTCTCTTTCGTAATCGGCAGCGAAGCGTTCAAGATGCCCAATTGCAACAGCTTGTTTGCCCATTTTAACGTGGATACATTGCGCTTCGCATTGTACTTCTTGTGGACAAACACGACCGCAAACAGCCGGTAAAGCGCTGGTGTTTTTCAATACTTTTGCAGCTTGCAAAAATTCTCCACGTTCAATATTTTTTATAAAACCGGGAATATCAATAGAAACCGGACAGCCTTGCATACAAGTTGGGTTAGCACAATCGATGCAGCGTTGAGCTTCTTTCATGGCTTGTTCTGCAGTTAAGCCTTGGTTTACTTCTTCTTTATTATGACTGCGGTATTCAGGATCAAGTTCGTTCATGTGTACTCGCTCTAAGGCAGTACGGTCTTTGGCCTTAATGGTTTTGCGTAACTCATCTCGCCATGGTGCATTTCTATCTTCCGACATATCTTTTTAATTTACTAATTACTATTTGAATATCTTTTGAGCTTGAGGAGATTTTCGTTTCATCGTTTATCCTTAATCTCTTATCGTTTTTTAGATTGCTTTGCAATTATCTTCGGCTTCGATATCTTTATAAGCTCCCAAGCGTGCAATCATTTGGTCAAAATCTACTTGATGGGCATCAAACTCAGGTCCATCCACGCACACAAATTTTGTTTGCCCGCCAACAGTAACTCTGCAAGCGCCACACATGCCGGTACCATCTACCATTATGGTGTTTAAAGAAGCTACGGTTGGCACATTGTATTTTTTAGTTAAAAGAGAAACAAATTTCATCATAACAGCAGGTCCGATAGTCACACAAATATCTACCTTTTCTCTGTTAATTATCTCTTCTACTCCATTGGTTACCAAACCTTTTTTGCCATAAGAACCATCGTCGGTCATTACAATAACTTCATCAGAATATTGGCGTATTTGCTCTTCTAAAATGATTAAATCTTTAGTTCTGGCAGCCAATACGGTAATTACTTTATTTCCTGCTTTTTTTAGCGCTTCAACTATTGGAAGCATCGGAGCTGTACCAACTCCTCCGCAAGCACAAACGGCTGTACCGAAGTTTTCTATATGAGTAGCTTTTCCTAAAGGACCAACAACATGTTCTATTACATCTCCTTCGTTAAGCTTGCACAATTTTGCCGACGACCTGCCCACGTTTTGAACAACAAGTGTTATTGTTCCTTTTTCAGTATCAGATGATGCAATGGTTAGAGGAATTCTTTCTCCATGTTCGTCAACCTTTACCATAACAAAATGCCCTGCTTTACGAGATTTTGCTATTAATGGTGCTTCAATGTCTAAACGAACTACCTTGTCGGAAAAAACTTCTTTTTTTACAATTTTGTTCATAATATCGATAGTGTTTTGTTGAAAATGAGCCCAAAAATACATTAAATCAATATCAAATACAAATTAAGAAATGTCAAATATCTAAAGAAAAAGATTTAAATCCGTTTTTTTAATTTTCTTTGCATAAAGAATCAACTAATCTCAGCGCATATGCCTGTAGAAATTAAAGAAGTTAGCACCAAAAAAGAGTTAAAAAGCTTTATAAAATTTAACCTAAACCTGTATAAGGAGAATACTTATGTAGCTCCGCCACTTATTGCAGATGAGCTTATTACCTTACGAAAAGATAAAAACCCTGCTTTTGATTTTTGCGAAACAGCCTATTTTGTAGCATACAAAGAGGGTAAAATAGTGGGAAGAATTGCTGCCATAATTAATCACGCTGCCAACAAGTACAACAAGGTAGAACATGGTCGATTTGGTTGGGTCGATTTTATTGATGATGCCGAAGTTTCGGCGGCTCTTTTTAAAGCGACAGAAAATTGGGTAAAGCGCAAAGGAATGAAAGCCATTGTAGGTCCCATGGGATTAACCGACCTCGATAATGAAGGACTTCTAATTGAAGGGTTTGACAAGATGAGTACTATGGCAACCATTTATAATTACCCTTACTACCAAACACATATCGAGGCTTTAGGTTACCAAAAAGAAGTAGATTGGAACGAATATTTAATTACGGTTCCGAAAGTGTTTCCGAATCGTTTTACACGGGTGGTAGATTTGCTTAAAACAAAATATGGCTTATCGGCCAAACACTTTAAAAATAAAAAAGAGCTGATAAAAAATTACGGTCAGAAAATATTCGATTTGTGGAATATTTGTTATGCCGAATTGTATGGTGCATCTCCTTTAACTCAAAAACAAATAGACCATTACATAAAATTGTATTTGGGTTTTATACGCTTAGATACCTTATCGGTTATTGTAGATAAAGAAGATAATGTTATTGCTTTTGGTTTAGCCATACCCAGTTTAACAAAAGCTTTACGCAAAGCAAACGGACATCTTTTGCCTTTTGGGTTTATTTATTTACTCAAGGCATTAAAAAAGAATGATTTGGTGGAGCTATTGCTAATTGCCATTCATCCCGACTACCAAAATAAGGGAATTATTGCCCTAATTTTTGCCGATGCGTTTCCCAACTATGTAAAAAATGGATATACGCATTGCGAAAGCAACCCGGAATTAGAAACAAATAATAAAATTACCCAACAGTGGAGCTCTTTTGAACATGTTCGCACAAAAAAACGTCGTGCTTTTATAAAGCAGTTGTAGGGTTTTTAAAATGGAATAGTTAAAAAAGCACTAGAAAGGAGCCTTTGCTTCAAAAATAAAGAACGTAATTTTATTTTGCTCTTATTAAAAGATACAGTATATTTGCCATTATTTGTCAAGTCAAAATTAGGCATATTGAAAACAATTGGAACTACATTAAGAAAATTAAGAGAAGAAAAAGGATTACTTCTTCGAGAAGTTGGAGCAGAACTCTCTATAGACCCTACTATTTTAAGCAAAATAGAACAAGACAAGCGTATGCCTACAAAGGAACAGGTTAAAGCTCTTGGTGATTTTTACAAAAACAAAAAAGAAGAAGTCATTATTGCTTGGCTTTCAGATAAATTATTTTACGAGGTACAAGATGATGACCTTGCATTGCTTGCAATGCAAGTTGCTGAAGAAAAGATAAGATATAATATCAAAAAAGAAAACAAGAACCATGACAGGGTTTAATATAAGAGAAAAAAGAACTGATATTGGATTGAGTCAATCAAAGTTAGCAGTCATTACTGGCATTGAACAAGCTCGCATTTCTGCTTTTGAGCTTGGTAAAATGAATTTAACGGTTCATGAAGTAAATAAGATTGCTATTCACTTAGAAAAGATTGATGAAAAAACTATACAAAAATTAAAAAAGAAAAGACTTCAGAATAGTCAACATCTTGAATCAATAATTGCCCAAAAGCCTCGTAAAAAAATAATTAAAACTGAGAGAAATAAAGAATATTTAGAAATATTAAGAACCTTAGAAAATCATTTTTTGAATCCACAAAACACCGGACTTAAAGCAGTTTCATTTTTTGCAGGATGTGGAGGATTGTGTTACGGAGTTAAAGCTGCAGGATTTGAGATTGTAGCAACAAATGAACTAGTAGAAAACTATAAATCAATTTATAAACTAAACTTTCCAAGTGCCTATTTTTTACCAAATGACATTAAAGAAATAACTTCAAATGATATTTCAAAAGTTCTAGAAAAACATAAAACTATTGATTTAATGGTTGGAGGACCACCCTGTCAAGGTTTTAGTTTAACCGGGAAAAGAGATGTTAACGACAAAAGAAACAATCTTTTTGAGTATTATTTAGAAATTGCCGCACAAATAAATCCTAAAATTATTTTAATTGAGAATGTTCGTCTTCTTACTTCGATGAAAGATCCAAATGGAAGCCTTGTTCGTACACGAATTCTTGACACTTTTGAGAAAATGGGTTACAAAAGCACATTCTTTAATGTAAATGCAAAAGATTATGGAGTACCACAACATAGAGAAAGAGTAATTTTTATTGCAGTTAGAAAAGACTTAAAAAAAACTCCTTCTATTGCTCCAATCACATACGGAAATTCTAATAACCTTTTTAATTCAACCCCTCCATACTTTACATTTGGTGATGGGGTTTCTGATTTAGAATATCTTGAATCAGGAGAAAAAAGTATAAACGATGAATATCATAGAGCTGTAAATCACCCTGAACATGTAATTAGATGGTTAGTTGATGTGCCGGAAGGTAAAAGTGCACATGATAATGTAGACCCAACACTAAGACCCCCTTCCGGTTATAACACCACATATAAGAGACAAATTTGGATGGAACCTGCTGGAACAGTAGCAACAACTTATGGAATGATTTCAGGCTGTCGGAATGTCCATCCAATAGCAACTAGGGCATTGACGACTAGAGAAGCTCTTAGGTTACAAAGTTTTCCTGATTCATTCAAGCTTACAGGGAATGACGGCACTATTAGAACAGTTATAGGAAATGCTGTTCCACCTTTATTAGGATTTGAATTAGCAAAATTTATAAGAGATAATTATATTTTATAAAAGTACCCTGCTTGCAAATTAAATTGAAGTTGCTCAGGATGTTGCTGTTGACCTCCTCTTTGCATTTGAACTACACCAAATCTTGGCGCATCATGTTCAATACCAACAGGGTCAACATATGAGCCTTTTTTTACACTATATTTTTTCTTTTCAAATCCAGCATATTTCGAAGAAAGGCTTATTAATTCATCAATTGAATATAATGCATATTCTTGTGCTTGTCCAGGTTGCATCTTTTTAGTTTGATGTATAAGCAGCTCAGGAGTAAAGGGATCATTAATATATGCTTTTTGCAATAATAACTTTGTAATTTCTCGCTGCTTTTCACTAAATATTTTTTCAAGTTCAAGCCTTCCTTCTTCATTTATTTCTTCCCAAAAATATCTTCTTGGGTCTGATACTCTTCCAACTAAATCAGATGGATTATCAACAGGGGAAAAACCATTATCCCCACAAAATTGCCTTAAAGCATTGACGGCTTTATCTGAAACAGGAATCCCGTTATTTCTCAATAATTCACAAAAAGCTCTGGCTGTAGTAAAATACAATTGGGCATTCGTTGGGTTTTTATTACTACATTGTTTTATAGAAACTCCTACTGTCTGCGTCAACTTCAAATCTTCATTATAAATTCTTAAAAGAATATCACTTTTACAAGCTTTTACTCTCATTCCATTTACTTCAAGCCATTTTTTGCCATCCTCCGCAGTTGCGAGGGCACCAAGGGCTATAGCTTCAACTTTATGGCATTTATCCCAACCTAAAACCTGAAGAGCCTTTTTTGCAATAGAAATTTCAGGTTTTTCATAGATTAAATTTTTTGGTAAAGGAAAAACCTCAATCGGACAGGATAAGTTGTTAATTGATTGTGCTAAATTAGTTTCAAAATTATGTCCTGCAATTCTGCCGGCAATTCCCGCTTGAATTTGAAGAGCATGTTTAGTATCCTTTGGTGTTAGTGACATTATAAATCTTTTGTTAATGAACTAATATTTGTATCCAATCCTTTTGAAAGTATTAATAAGTTTGTGAAAGTTATATTTCGTAAACCTCTTTCAACTAAACTGATATATGTCCTATCAAAACCGCATTTAAATGCAAGTTCCTCTTGAGAAATATTAAGTTTATTCCTTTTACTCTTAACTATTTCCCCTAATCTTTTTAGAATCAATTCTTTTTCCATAATTTTACAAATATATTTTTATGCAGACAATACGACAACGGACAATATGTCTCATTCTTAAAAAAGAAAATATGATAAACTGTTTAAATAAAGTTTAGAAATAATACTTAACCAACCAAACAACCATATGTTTTCAACACTACAACCACAGGCTTTATGGCAACATTTTTATGCCATAACTCAACTTCCTCATCCATCGGGACATACTGAAAGGATAAGGCAATTCTTAATTCGTTTCGCACAAAAAGAAGGCTTGCACGTGCAAACAGACAAGACCGGTAATGTAATTATCAGAAAACCTGCCAATAGCAAATCCGGCTCAACAAAAACAGTTATTTTGCAAGCCCATATGGATATGGTGCCACAAAAAAATTCGGGTATTGCGCATAATTTTGAGTTGGACCCTTTGCCAATGTATATAGATGGCGATTGGATAAAAGCAAAAAATACCACCTTAGGAGCTGATAACGGAATAGGGATGGCGGCAATTTTAGCTGTTTTAGAATCAAAATCAATTAAGCACGGAGCATTAGTGGCAATTTTTACTACTGATGAAGAAACGGGGATGGATGGTGCTTTTGGTTTAGATAAAAAGGCCGTTCAAGGAGATTACTTTTTAAACTTGGATTCTGAACAAGAAGGAGAACTAATAATAGGATGTGCCGGAGGGTTGGATGCCGATTTTACTTTCAGATATACTCCGGTAAGTGTGCCGACAACCGATATAGCACTAAAAATAAGTGTTAGTGGTTTATTGGGTGGTCATTCCGGTATTGATATTCACTTAGAAAGAGCTAATGCTAACAAGCTTTTAGTGCGTTTTTTAAAAATAGCCGTTACTCGTTATGAAGCAAGTTTAGCCGGTATAACAGGAGGCTCTTTACGCAATGCTATTCCCAGAGAAGCAAATGCAGTAATTACCATACCAAGCGATAAGTTGGATGAGCTAAATGACTTGTGCAAAGAAACCGAAGAGTTATTTAATGACGAGTATGAAGGAATAGAGCACACAATTAAAATAACCCTCGAAAAAACGCCCATACCACAAGGAGTTTTTCCGGAATCGGTACAAAAAAAAGTAATAAATGCATTGTATGGAGCTCCTAACGGAGTTATAAATCACGTAGCTAAAATGCCTTCTGTAGTACAAACATCTACCAATTTAGCCGTAATAGAAACAAAACAAAATAGCATACTGCTAAAGTGTTTGTTGCGAAGTTCGGTCGAATCAAAAATTTACGAATTATGCTCTATGTACGAAAGCGTTTTTTCGTTAGCCGGAGCAAAGGTCCAATTTTTTAGCGGATACCCCGAATGGCAACCAACACTCGACTCGCCATTATTAAAAACAATGAAAAATATTTATTACAAAAAATGGGGTGTTATTCCCGAAATAAAAATAATACATGCCGGTTTAGAGTGTGGCATCATTAAATCGTTAAATCCTACTTTAGATATGCTGTCTTTTGGTCCTACCATTTGTTTTCCTCATTCGCCCGACGAAAAAGTAAACATCCCTTCTGTAGGAAAATTTTGGGATTTTTTACTCCTTACTCTCGAACGTATTTAACTGTAATAGGATTGAATAAACAATAAATTGCGGATTTAAATGACTGCAAACTACTTTGTAAAAAAAAAAACTTATATTTGCACCTCATTTTAAAAAACTAATAGTTAAACTCTTAAAATAATTTCTCATGCAAAACAAAGGATTTATTAAAGTGTTAGCAGGCGCTTTAATAGTAGTGTGTCTATTTTATTTGTCGTTCAGCTTTGTAACTAATTACTACTCAAACAAAGCGAAAGAGTATGCAAAAGGTGATATTCAAAAAGAATATTATTTTTTAGATTCTTTATCAGCCAATCCTGTATGGTTAGGTTATACTCTAAAAGAATGTAGAGAAAAAGAAATCAATTTAGGGCTCGACCTTAAAGGGGGTATGAATGTTACCCTTGAAGTGTCGGTACCGGATATTGTAAAAGCTTTATCAAACAATAATAGTTCAGAAAACTTTAACAAAGCCATGAGTCTTGCTCAAAAAAGACAAGCAAGCAGTCAGGCTGATTTTTTAACTTTGTTTGAACAAGCGTACAAAGAAATTGACCCTAATGCACGCTTATCAACTATTTTTAGTACTTACGAACTAAAAGATAAAATTCCTCTCAATGCATCTAACGAGGATGTAATGAAAGTGTTGCGTGCCGAAGTTGAAGCTGCAGTAGCAAATTCATTCAATGTGTTGCGTACTCGTATCGACCGTTTTGGGGTAGTTCAACCTAACATTCAACGCTTAGAAACTACCGGTCGTATTTTAATAGAATTGCCGGGAATTAAAGAGCCTGAACGTGTACGTAAATTATTGCAAGGAACAGCAAACTTGGAGTTTTGGGAAACCTACGAATTAAAAGAAATAACCGACAATTTGGTGGCGGTTAACACCCTGCTAAAAAGTACTTATGCTCCTGCTATAGACTCTACAGTACAAACAGAAGATACCAGTGCTGTTTCTGTTCCTGTAAAAAAATCGGCTCAACAATTACTTATTGACAGCTTAAAATCAACTGCAGGAACTAAAACACAATCTGCAACAAGCGATGAAGCTACCAGAGCACAACGTGAAAAAGAAAATCCCTTGTTTAGCATTTTACAATTAAACTTAACGCAAAACGGTCAGCCTGCCGATGGAGCTGTAGTTGGAGTAGCTCATTACGGTGACACGTCAAAAATTAATAAATATTTGAATACTCCTCAAGTAAAGGCTTTATTAAAATCTGATTTAATTTTTAAATGGGGTGTAAAAGCTATTGATGAGAAAGAACAAGTATTTCAATTGTATGCCATAAAAATTACAAATACTGCTGAGAAAAAAGCACCACTTGAAGGAGATGTAATTACAGATGCTTCGAGCGATTTCGGTCAGTACTCTTCATACGCTACCGTAAATATGCAAATGGACCCAGATGGAGCGAACATTTGGGCAAGACTTACAGAACAAAATATAGGAAGATCTATTGCTATTGTGTTAGACGGATATGTATATTCTGCACCTCGAGTAAACGATAAAATTCCCGGCGGACGTTCCGAAATAACTGGAAACTTTACTGTTGAAGAAGCAAAAGATTTGGCTAACGTATTAAAATCGGGTAGAATGCCTGCACCTACTCGTATTGTACAAGAAGATGTGGTTGGACCAACATTAGGACAAGAATCAATCGAAAAAGGATTGATGTCTTTTGTTATTGCATTTGCACTAATTATGTTGTACATGATGCTTTATTATGGTTTAGTGCCGGGAATCATTGCTAATATTGCCTTATTAGGAAACGTATTTTTGTTATTGGCTATTTTAGCTTCCTTTAAAGGAGTACTTACCTTGCCGGGCATTGCCGGTATTGTGTTAACCCTTGGTATGGCTGTAGATACCAATGTGCTTATTTACGAAAGAGCAAGAGAAGAACTGAGAATGGGCAAGAACCCTCAAAATGCAATTAAAGAGGGTTATAGCCAATCGGCATCTGCAATTATTGATGCCAACCTTACTTCTATGCTAACGGGTATTGTACTCTTTATTTTTGGTACAGGTCCTATTAAAGGGTTTGCTACTACATTGATAATAGGTATAATTACGTCTTTAATTACAGGATTTATATTGTCAAGATTCTTCTACGATTTTGTTTTTAAATCGGATAAATTGAACAAAAAGCTTACGTTCTCTACAAAAGTTACCAAAAATTGGTTTAGTCATCCTACATTCGATTTTATCGGTAAGCGAAAACTAGGGTATATTATTTCGGGTACTATCATTTTAATTGGAACAGTATCTTTATTTACAAACGGATTAAATCAAGGTATTGATTTTAGTGGTGGTAGAAATTACATTGTAAGCTTTAACAACAAAGTAGAAACAGAAGAACTACGAAACTTATTGAGTGAATCGTTCGATGGTGAAGCTTTAAGTGTTATAACTATCAAATCGAACGAAGCTGACAAAGGAGATAACCGAGTACGTATATCTACCAATTTTAAGATTAGCGAGCAAAGCCAAGAAATAGACGACGAAATACATACAAGGCTTTATAATGGATTAAAACCAGTGTTGGGAGGTGTGAGCAAAGATGAGTTTATCAATAAAAACATCATCAGTTCTCAAAAAGTAGGACCTGCTATTGCCGACGATATAAAGAACTCTGCCGTATGGGCGATGATACTTTCTATTTTGGGTATCGGTTTATATATATTTATTCGCTTTAGAAATATTGCGTTCTCACTTGGAGCTATATTCTCTTTAGCACACGATGCATTTATTATTATAATTTGTTATTCCTTGTTTTATAAAATAATGCCTTTTGCTTTAGAAGTAGACCAATCGTTTGTGGCAGCAATATTAACTATCATTGGGTTCTCTGTAAATGATACCGTAGTTATTTTTGACCGTATTCGCGAATACAAAGGATTATATCCTAACCGTCCGTTAAGGGAGTTGCTTAACGACTCGTTAAACTCAACTTTAGGTAGAACATTCAGTACTTCATTAACTGTGTTATTGGTGTTATTGTGTATCTTATTCTTAGGTGGCGATGTAATTAGAGGATTTATGTTTGCTTTGGTAGTGGGTACTGTTGCCGGTTCTTATTCAACCCTGTTTTTAGCAGTACCGGTTGTATTTGAGACTATGATAAGAAGTAAAAAATATAAAAATAAGAAAGAGTTGGGTGTTACAAAATAACATTTTCTTTTAAAGAAATATAAAAATAGCTGACAGTTAACTGTCAGCTATTTTTTTGTTCTATTTGAGAAAAAGGCATAAATGTCAAAAATAGAACGAATTTCAGTAAACTTCTCTATATATCAATGATAATGACCTCTTTAAAGAATATTACCAACTATTTTTGGCATCGTTACCTTTTAATCAAGGATACAAATTCTTCGCGGGTTTTTTGGCTCTCAAAAACCCCGGTAAAATCGGAAGTAGTTGTAATCGAATTTTGTTTTTCAACCCCACGCATTTGCATACACATATGTTGTGCTTCAATAACTACCATAACGCCTAAAGGATTAAGGGTTCGCTGAATACAGCTCTTTATATCAGTAGTAAGACGCTCTTGTATTTGAAGTCTGCGAGCATACACATCAACAATACGAGCTATTTTACTTAAGCCGGTAATATATCCATTGGGTATATAAGCAATATGTGCTTTCCCAAAAAATGGTAACATATGATGTTCACACATAGAATAAAAATCAATTTCTTTAACAATTACCATCTGACGATAATCTTCTTTAAACATAGCACTTTTGAGAATATCTTCCGGATTGATATCATAACCTTGTGTAAGAAATTCCATAGCTTTTGCCACACGTATAGGCGTTCTTAAAAGTCCTTCACGATTAACATCTTCTCCAAGCAATTCAATAATTTTTTTATAATATTCAGCTATTTGCTCAGTATTTTTACCAAATGTCTGTTCATTATTCTTTAAATTAGTCATCTATATAATTTTTAAAAAGTACTACACTTACTCCATCATTAATATTTGGTCTTTAACAATGTATGTTTCTTGTTGATATTCAGGAAATTCTCTTTTTATCTCGTCTCTTAAAGAATTAGCTTCGACTGTAGTGACACAATCGCCAATTCTTACTTTCCAAAAAGGAGATAAGTAACTTACATAAACAGCCATTTCGGGAAACTTTTCTTTGATTCTCTCCTCAATTTTATAGGCCTGAACTTTTGCTGTTTTTTGTTCGTTGCTGGAAAATACTTGCACTCTAAAACCACTTGTTGTTGCAAGTAATTTTGTATTCAGAGCCTTTTCCTTTTTTTTAAACACTAATTGTTTAATACGATCATCTTGTGTTAAAATAACCGTCCCCTCATTACTATCCACATTGTTGGTCAATGTTTCAAAAATAGTGGGTTTTATAAGCTTACTCTCTACTTCGTCTTGTTGCTGAGAAAAACAACAAATAGAATTGAATAAAGCGATGAAAAGGAATAAAATATAGAATCTACTCATAATTGTAAACAAATTAGGCTACAAAGGTATGAAAATGTGAGTTTAAAGCTTAATTTTATTGTGATTTTTATTTGTATAACAGAATAATTTATCTTTGTTATAAACAACATTTGTACATCATGCAAAAATATGCTATTATAGTTGCCGGCGGAAAAGGTTCTCGAATGCAATCTGCTATACCAAAGCAGTTTATGCTATTAGCAGGAACACCAATTCTTATTCATACCTTAAAAAGATTTTATCAATACGATAGCCAGTTGCAAATTATACTTGTTCTTCCATCAGCTGAAATTGGTTATTGGCAAGAGCTATGCCAGAAATATAACTGCACTATTCCACACAAAATTGTAGAAGGAGGTAAAACCAGGTTTCATTCTGTTTTAAATGGACTTAACACCATTCACAGTGATGGGTTAATTGCTGTACATGATGGCGTTCGGCCATTTGTAAGCCAAAAAACAATTGCTCGCTGTTTTAATAATGCACAACTAAAAGGCACTGCCGTACCTTGTTTACCAGTTATCGACAGTATAAGGTACTACGACGAAACTGAAAACAAAGCATTAAACAGAAACAACTATTACTTGATTCAAACACCCCAAGTATTTACTGGCAAATTATTAAAAAAGGCCTATGAACAAGATTTCTCTGAAGCATTTACTGACGATGCCGGTGTAGTTGAATCGTTAGGAGAAAAAATATATTTAGTCGATGGAAACAGAGAAAATATAAAAGTTACTACACCCTACGATTTGGAACTTGCTGAAAATTTCTTACTTCGATTTTTTGAATAAATGGATATATCGAGCGACATACAATTTTTGCCGGGTATAGGCCCTAAAAGAGCTGATATACTTAAAAAAGAATTAGCTATCTATACAGTAGAAGATTTACTCTCATACTACCCCTACAAATATATTGATAGAAGCCGTATATATTATGTTCATGAAATAAATGCAGACATCTCTTACATCCAATTAAAAGGGAAACTACGAAACATCAAAAAAACAGGCGAAGGTCGAAATCAACGCCTTTCAGCTTTTCTTTACGACACCACAGGACAAGTCGAATTAGTTTGGTTTCAAGGCATTCGTTACGTAGAAGATAAACTTAAAACAAATGCCGTTTACCTTGTTTTTGGTAAACCAAGCTATTTTAAAGGAAATTACACCATTATTCATCCGGATATTGACATTGCAAACAGCGAAAATCAAGAACAAACGCTAGGCTGGCAAGCTCACTACAACACTTCAGAAAACATGAAGAAACACTTTCTGAATTCTACTGCCATACGGAAATTAGTGTATACAGCCCTAAAAAGCATCGGCACACCAATTGCCGAAACGCTGCCTAAGTATCTTGTAGATGAATATAATTTGATGCCATTGCACGATGCACTAATTAATATCCACTTTCCTCAACAAGCAGAACTCTTAAAAAAGGCACAACACCGACTAAAATTTGAAGAACTGTTTTATATTCAATTAAGTATTCTAAGACAATCAAAATACCGAGAATTAAAATACAAGGGATTTGTTTTTCCGAAAATAGATTACTTCTTTAACACCTTTTATAAAGAGTTTTTACCTTTTGAACTTACCGGAGCTCAAAAAAAAGTGCTCAAAGAAATTCGCAAAGATCTGGGTTCGGGCAAACAAATGAACCGACTTTTACAAGGAGATGTAGGTAGCGGTAAAACGCTCGTTGCACTATTATCGATGTTGATGGCTATTGACAACGGCTTTCAGGCTTGCATAATGGCACCAACGGAAATTTTAGCCACCCAACATTATGACACCATTAACCAATTATTAGGCACTATTGGCATCTCTACAGCTTTGCTAACAGGCTCTACAAAGAAAAAAAACAGAGAAAAAATACACACTCAACTGCTTTCCGGTGAACTCAATATACTTATAGGAACACACGCTTTAATCGAAGATAGTGTTGTTTTTAACAATTTAGGGTTAGTGATAATCGACGAGCAACATAGATTTGGAGTAGCTCAACGAGCAAAATTGTGGAATAAAAACATACAGCCTCCACATATATTGGTAATGACAGCAACCCCCATTCCAAGAACTTTAGCAATGACAGTGTATGGAGATTTAGAGGTTTCTGTAATAGACGAACTTCCACCCGGCAGAAAAGCCATTCAAACATACCATTATTACGACAACAAACGTACTGCCCTACTAGGGTTTTTAAGCAAACAGATTAATGCCGGCAGACAAGTTTACATCGTTTATCCGCTAATACAAGAGTCGGAAAAAATCGATTTGCGTAACTTAGAAGAAGGATATGTTTATTTTAAAGAGCACTTGCCTCAATTTAACATTAGCATGATTCACGGCAAAATGAAAGCAGCCAAAAAAGACGATGAAATGAAGAAATTTGTTTCGGGGGAAACGCAAATTATGGTAGCAACCACCGTTATTGAAGTGGGCGTAAATGTACCAAACGCATCTGTAATGGTAATAGAAAGCGCCGAACGATTCGGCTTATCTCAACTTCACCAATTGCGCGGTAGAGTTGGAAGAGGAGCAGAACAATCTTACTGCATACTTTTAACTCCTTTTAAAATAACTACCGAAACAAAAAAACGCATGGAAATCATGGTTAAAAGTAACGATGGTTTCGAAATTTCGGAAGCCGACTTACAAATGCGCGGTCCCGGAGATATGGATGGAACCACCCAAAGCGGAATGCCCTTTGAATTAAAAATTGCCAATTTGGCTCATGATAGTCATTTATTAAGCTTAGGAAGGAAAAAAGCCATTGAAATTTTAGACAAAGATCCTTCGCTGGAATCGCCGGAAAACCGTATTTTAACCTATCAACTAAACAAAAAGACAAAAAACACGGTAAATTGGAGTGTTATTAGTTAAAAAATACAAATTACGCTTGTTTTTATCAACATTATTTTATTTCTTTGATTCCCTTGAAATTTTAACATCAATCAAAACACCTAAATTTAATCATGGAAAGAACATTTGTAATTGTAAAACCTAGCGCAGTTAATCGCCAATTAATCGGAGAAGTTATTTCACGATTTGAAAGAAAAGGGCTACGCCTTGTAGCTATGAAAATGACACAACTATCCGACGAAATTCTCCACGAACATTATAACCACCTGGTAAACAAACCTTTTTTCCCTAAATTAAAAGCCGCTATGCAAGCAACACCGGTAGTTATTTGTTGCTGGGAAGGAGTTGATTGTGTTAATGTTGTACGTACTATGTGTGGCACTACTAATAGTAGAATGGCTGATGCCGGTACAATTAGAGGCGATTTAAGCATGAGTATGCAAGAAAACATCGTGCATTCATCGGATTCTCTTGAAAATGCAGCTGTTGAATTAAAACGCTTTTTTAAAGCCGACGATTATTTCAATTATACACGCACAATTGATACAGCTATTTACTCAAGCGATGAAATCTAATAATACAACATGCAGAAAAAAATAACCATATTACTACTTTGTTGCACCTTTGGAGTTACCGAAGGTTTTTCTCAAATGAGCGCACCGCGCCCTCCACGGAGAACTACCTCAACGCTTCTTGCCGACAACGTGTCGTTTAGTAAACAACGTCATGCTTTAGATTCGGCTATAACAAAACATATAAATAGCTCTGAAGATGAATTGCCGGCCGACGATTTATATGATACTTGGGGCACTACAGGAGTTAATGCCGGCAGGGTAGAAATAGCACAAGTTCCTGATTCCATCTATTTTGATTGTACCGGATACATTCCTCCAATTGAGGGTCAAGTTACGTCAAGATTCGGACCTCGATGGAAACGCTATCATTACGGTATAGATATTAAATTAAATATTGGCGACCCAGTTGGTGCGGCTTTTGATGGCAAAGTAAGAATTACAAAATACGACAGAGGTGGATATGGATCATATGTAGTTGTTAGACATAACAATGGATTAGAAACAGTATACGGACATTTTTCAAAAATTTTAGTTGAAGAAGGACAAACAGTAAGAGCCGGAGAAATTATCGGATTAGGAGGAAATACAGGACGTAGCACAGGGCCTCACCTTCATTTTGAAACTCGCTTTTTAGGAAACCCTATTAATCCGGAAAAACTATTCGATTTTGAATTGGGAGAAGCAAAATTATGCCGTTACTTTATGGTTAAATCTATTGCTTTTGATTGGTCTAATCAAACAAAAACCAAACAAAAAGGCAAAACAGCTAATTCAAACAGGTTATATCACAAGGTTAAAAGTGGTCAAACACTTTCGCATATTGCTGAAAGATACGGTACTTCGGTATCAAAAATATGTCAATTAAATGGGTTTAGCAGAAAAAAAGTATTACAACCCGGACAACGTATACGCTACAACTAATACTAACAAATAAAACACACATAAAAGCCTTCTATAAGTAAAATTTAGAAGGCTTTTATCTTTTCTTCCAAATAACTCTAAATTGATTGATATACAAGCCTACAATTACAACAGCTATACCCATCAACATTTGTAAAGAAATTTTATCGCCCAACACAAAATAAGCAAGTACAGCCGTAATAGCCGGCAATAAATTAAGAAAGGCATTTGTTTTTACAATTCCATTGTGTTTGAGCGAATAGGCATAAAAAATAAATGCTAAAGCAGAAGCAACAATTCCAAGTAAGATGACTGCAATTATTGATTCAGAATAAATAGGAAGGTCTCCAAGGTAACTCATATCTACAATTAAAAATAGCGGTAAAAACAACATAGCTCCTACCATATTTTGAGTGGTTACAATGGTAATTTCGGAGTATTTCTCTGTCATTCGCCGAACAAATAAGGAATACGTTATAGCAATAATTACCGCTCCGAAAAGAAGTAAAAGCCCCTCTACTTTGTACGTAAAATCAGCACTTCCATCAAAAATTATCATACCTACTCCGCTTATTGAAATAAATAAGCCCAGTATATGAAAAAAAGTTATCTTTTCTTTCAAAAAAATGCTTGAGAAAAGGGGTGTAAACAAAGGAATTGTAGCTAAAATTACTGCCGCTAATGTTGACGAAATCATTGTTAAGCCGTAAGTTTCACACAAAAAATAAGAAAAAGGTTCTATGAAACCAAGTAATAGGAACCATTTCCAATCTGCTTTTTTTATCTTTTCCAGCTTAGAAAAACTGAATCCGATGGCAAGCATGAAAACACTAGCAATAATAACCCTAAAAAAAACAATGGTAATTGGTCGAAAAGATTCAAATGCAATATTGGTCATTATGTAAGACAAAGACCAACAAAAAGCGGCAAGAATAGGCGCTAAATAGCTTTTAAAGTTCTTCATTCAGCAGCCGTTCTTTAAAATTATTCAAATAGTAATCGTGATTTTTTACCGAGGTATCCTCCATGATGTCTTTTGGCATATTCTTCGGCCGAAAAACCTATTGCTTTCATCGTTCCAACAACTAAAATATCACCAATAACAGTCATCATTGTAGTAGAAGTAGTTGGAGATAACCCCAATACGCAAACCTCTGAGGGATTACCGGTAAAAAGCTTTGCCGAAGCATTTTTAGCCAATTCTGTTTCGGTATTAGCAGTAATAATAAGGTATAAAATATCCGGATACAAACTACGAGCTAATTGCACCAACTCAATAATTTCTCTTGTTTTTCCGGAATTAGAAAGTAATAACAATAAATCGTTTTGTTGCAACAAACCAAGGTCACCATGTTGTGCTTCGCTAGGATGAAGGAAAACCGAAGGAGTACCTGTAGAGCTAAAAGTAGTTGCTATATTCATCGCTATCTGACCGGCTTTTCCCATTCCACTGGTTACTAACTTACCCTTTTTGAGGTGAATTTGTTGAACAATAAGCTGTATTGCTTTGTCAAATTCATCAGTAATAGGAATATTTAATATGGCATCAGATTCTTGCTTAAGTAGCGTTTTAATATCGTCACTTGTCATTTACTATAAAATTTAAAAAACGAGAGCCACTTAAAAAGCAGCTCTCGTTAAGTTATTTATTTTTTGTAAAATCTTATCCAATCAACATCCATACTACCTTGTCCTCCTTGTTGTTTTTCACTTATAAATGAATTCAACGCTACAAACATCGATTCTTGAGGTACAGACTTGCTTGATCTAAACACTTCGATATTATTTATGCTCCAAATTAGTTCTTTTGGAGTCCATTCGAGCGAGTAAATATAAAAATCGTTGGGGCTTATACCTTTTACCACTTCTTTTACCACAGAAACAGAATTGCCTTCGGGAGCATAGTTATTTACCACAATATTCTTTCCGTTAAAATGAAAAATATTTACATGCGGCAACTTACCTTCGGTACCTAACCAACAAGCATGACTAATATCTTTTGAACCGGCAATACGCAATTTGATTTTTACCAATCCGTATTTTTGTTGAAATGCTTCACCACAGTTAATAATGCCCGATGTAAAATTAAATTCTTTTGAAATAAAACCTTTTGTAGCATCCCAAGCAGCAGATTCTTGTTTCTCGTTCATAGTAACAATCTTCAACAGTTTATTGCCTACAACGATATTTTTACCATCTGTATTCGCTTGTTTCTCATTAACAAACGAATATACTTTTTTCAACTTTTCAGCACGATTGTAATAGCCGTTTTGCCATTTTTTGGCATCTAAAGCAGATCCTTCAAAGGTGTCTTCAAAAGTTAAAGTCCATTCTCCTATTTTAGCAAACGATTTTGGATCGGTAGATTCGTAGAAAGAAATATCGTCTGTTTTTTGAAGTTCATAATAGCGTTGTTCTTGCTTGTATTCATCTGTTTTTAACCAACGGTTATTGTCTTCCCACCAAGCTTTACTTTTTTGAAATTCTTCTTTGGCAACGAGAATTTTTAATTTTTCGTACTCTGTTACTACAAATGAATTATGAAAACGAAGATAATTTTTATACGATGTTGATTTTTCATAATCCCTCATTTTCTTTAGAAGGGGATCTTGTTTTACCAATTTTGGTTTTCCTAATTTTTCGTAATCAGCAGTTGCTTTAAAGGCTAAAAACTCTTTTAGTTGTTCACTTTCAGCCTCCTGATAGTAGAGTTTTAGCTTAGAACTGTTGTGCAGTTTTTCATACTTTGTAAAATCGCGATACTCTTCGGTATCTTTGTACTTACGATTTTGCAATGTTTTCTTTTTTTCTTTGAAAGCGGCTGATTTTACAACGTGAAACAATTGCGTATATTCTTTCAATTGTTCAGATGTTTCAATGTCGCAATAGCGTTTATACGCTAACAACAATTCAACTTCTTCTTTCTCTAGCTTTTCGGTAGGAGTTAATCCTCCAAAAGTCTTTTTCCAAAATAGATTCATGTGTTTAATAAATTAGATTAGTATCTAAAAATCTAGTAAAAAATTAGTCTGAAAGTTCAAAAGTAAAACATTTTTTTATTTACACAGCAATGTCATTCAGGTATTTTGCACATTCGGCTGCATTATTCACAACAACATAGTTGTTTTTATTCGACTCATCACAAAATTTTTGAGCAAAAATAGCCTCAAAAAGTTCAATTAAGGGATTGAAAAAATGGTTGGTATTAACCAGCACTATTTTTTTGTTATGAGCACCCACTTGAGCACTTGCAATTACTTCAAATAGTTCGTCTAATGTACCAAACCCACCCGGAAGAGCGATAAAAATATCTGCATATTCCATCATCATATCCTTGCGTTGGGATAAATTTTCGACAAAAAATAATTCATCGGTTAATTCACTGGCTTGCTTACGCATATACGACGGGAGTATTCCTAGTACATATCCGTTTTCAGACTTTACCCCTTTGGCCAAACTTTCCATAAGTCCGTTATTTGATGCACCATATACTAATGTATGGTTATTTTTACCAATATAAGAACCTAAAGCTTCAGCTTCTTGGTAATAGATCGGAGCCAATTTATTGCTCGATGAACAAAAAACAGCTATTTGCATAATTATGCATCAATTTTAGCATACGTGGCGTTTTGTTCAATAAACTCACGACGAGGACCTACCTCATCCCCCATCAACATAGAAAATACGTGATCAGCATCCGCAGCATTTTCGATAGTTACTTGGCGCAAAGTTCTAAATTCCGGATCCATGGTTGTGTGCCAAAGTTGCTCAGCGTTCATTTCTCCCAACCCTTTGTATCGTTGCACATGCACAGAGTTTTCGTTACCGTCGGCATATTTTTCGGTAAAAAGAGCACGTTGAGCTTCTGTCCAACAATACTCTTCTACTTTCCCCTTTTTTAATAAATAAAGTGGTGGCGTTGCGATATATAAATACCCTTTCTCAATCAAATCTTTCATATGACGGAAAAAGAAGGTCATAATAAGCGTAGAAATATGACTTCCATCCACATCAGCATCGGTCATAATGATAATTTTGTGGTAACGAAGCTTTTCAATGTTAAGGGCTTTGCTATCATCATCGGTACCTATAGTTACACCTAGAGCAGTATAAATATTACGAATTTCTTCGCTTTCCAACACCTTATGTTGCATGGCCTTTTCCACATTCAGAATTTTACCACGTAAGGGAAGGATTGCTTGAAAAGCACGGTTTCTGCCTTGTTTTGCGGTTCCACCTGCCGAGTCTCCTTCGACTAAATAAATTTCACATCTTTCAGGATCTTTGTCCGAACAATCGGCCAATTTACCAGGCAAACCACCACCTGAAAGCGGCGATTTACGTTGAACCATTTCGCGAGCATGACGTGCTGCATGACGTGCTGTTGCAGCTAGTATTACTTTGTCAACAATGATTTTAGCTTCTTTAGGGTGTTCTTCCAAATAATTACGAAGCACTTCTCCCACTGCCATATCTACAAAACCCATGGTTTCGTTATTACCCAATTTGGTTTTTGTTTGTCCTTCAAATTGAGGTTCGGCAACCTTAACAGAAATAACTGCCGTTAAGCCTTCGCGAAAGTCATCGCCACTAATCTCAAATTTCACTTTTTCCAACAATTTGCTATCTTCTGCATATTTCTTCAAGGTACGTGTTAGCCCACGACGAAAACCTGCCACATGGGTACCTCCTTCGATAGTATTGATATTATTTACATACGAAAAAAGATTTTCATTAAAAGTGGTGTTGTAAGTCATCGCTATTTCAACAGGCGTACCAAATTTATCGGTATTGATATGAATTACATCTTCGATAAGCTTTTCGCGGGTTGAATCAAGAAACTCAACAAACTCACTCAAACCTCTTTCAGAAAAGAAATGTTCTGTTTTACAAGTTCCATCTTCGTTGATAACTCGTTTATCTTGCAAAGAAATTTTAATACCAGCATTTAGATAAGCCAATTCGCGCAAACGAGCAGCTAAAATATCGTATTTATAAACCGATTCAATAAAAATACTTGCATCCGGAAGAAAAGTAACGGTAGTACCATTTTCAGTAGAAGTACCTATTTCAGCAACAGGCGCTTTAGGTACACCACAACAATATTCTTGCATATATAATTTACCATCACGACGAACAGTCACATTCAACATAGTTGAAAGCGCATTTACGCAAGAAACTCCTACTCCGTGTAAACCTCCGGACACTTTGTACGAATCTTTATCAAATTTTCCACCTGCGTGTAACACTGTCATTACAACTTCGAGAGCCGATTTTCCTTCTTTTTCGTGCATATCAACGGGAATACCGCGACCGTCATCCGAAACTGTAATAGAATTATCTTCGTTAATACTAACATCAATGCTTTTACAATGTCCGGCCATAGCCTCATCAATCGAATTATCTACCACCTCATACACCAAATGATGCAATCCTTTCACTCCAATATCACCAATATACATGGCAGGGCGTTTGCGAACCGCTTCTAAACCTTCTAAAACCTGAATACTACTGGCACCATATTCTTGTTGCCCTTTTTTCTTTGTTTCACTCATTATTTTTATGAATTATTTAACTGAATTATCTTTTTTCCAAACTTTTTTAAAGCAAACAAATATACAAGAATATAATCACTACACCAAAAAAATACCCGCTAAAAAAGGGCACAATTTATCAACTAAAAAGGGGCTTAATTAGGTTTTTTGCTTACTTTTGTTTTTGTATAAAAGTAGCATCAGTTGAAAACAAAAAATCATATTTTTTTACTTGCCTTAACGCTCGTTTTAGGGAGTTGTAATTACAAAGAATCATCCATACCGGAGCGTTCGGTTTATTTGGAACGAAACTTAAACACACAAGCTCTTGAACTCCGCACAATAGGCGGTTACAAAACCTATACAGTTGCCGAACAATATGGCGATGCGTTGGGCTATGGCGGGCTGTTAGTAATTTATGGTTTTGACCAAACGTATTATGCCTTTGATTTAGCCTGTCCCAATGAATTAAAATCGTCGGTACGTGTTGTTCCTGATAATTCCGGACAAGCAGTTTGCAGCTCTTGCGGTTCTGTTTTTTCTATTGGCTATGGCTCCGGCAACAGATTATCGGGGCCGGCAAAAGAAGGGCTACGAAAATATCAGGTAAGTTCTTACGAAAGTGTTTCGGGAAGAATAATTCAAGTAACCAGATAGTTTCAACTCTGCTCAGGGGACTTTTCGGAGCTGAGCTAAATAAAATTGAAATTACAACATCACTTCCATTTAAACTTTCCAAACAATCCTCCAATTGCAACTATCACTACATAAAAAGGATATATTATTTCTAAAAGAGGAATATACATCAACAATTTTTCAATCGTGAAAAACTTCGCCGAAGGCATAAGCAATGAAACATCGGCGAGTGTTTTTAAGCAAATAATAAATAATGCAGCTTTCCAAAAAAGCGGGTTAAAAAAGCCAACAAACAGACAAACAATAAAAGCGGCACAAACTAAAAAAACCAATAGAGCAACCAAAATTATTTCACTATCGGTGTACGATTTACTTTTTGAAGTCCAGCGTTTGCGTTGATTATAAAAATCTGATAGTGTTTTACAAGAAGCCGTTTGCACCATTGCATGAGTCGATTTTAAAAACCGTATTTTCTCCTTGCGTTTTTTCACACTGATTAAAAGAAACATATCATCGCCCGAAACCTCATCTTCTTTCAATTCGGCAACACTTTTTCGCCAGGTTTCAGGTGTAAAAGCAAGGTTTGCACCATTGCAAAGTATTGGTCGTTGTATGGCAGCAGAAGCAGCTCCCGTAGCTATTAAACTTGTAAATTCAAGCGTTTGCAGTTTGCTGAAAAAAGAGCTGTCGTAAGTCATTTTTACAGGGCAACAAAGCAAATCGCAGTTTTCTTTTTCTTGGTATTGTGCAATTGATTGAAGCCAATTTTGAGTAGGTACACAATCGGCATCGGTGCACACAATAAGTTCTCCTTTGGCTCGTGCTATTCCCTCTTTGAGGGCATTTTTTTTACCAAAACCTTGTGCCTGAATTAATTGTACGTTTTTTAGCTGAGGCAAGCAGGTTTCAAGCACTTGTATCGAATGGTCGGTAGAATGATCGTTTACCAAAATCAATTCGAAGTTAGTGTGGGTTTGCGTAATAAGCTGTTGAATAAGTGGTGCTAAGTTTTTTTCCTCGTTTTGGAAAGGAACAATAACAGAAAGAAAAAGCGTGCTTGGAATGTCGCTCAACTTAGTTTCAGGCATATTTTTCCATCCTGAAGAATAATTCATCAGCAAAAAGAAATACGCAAATGAAATTGCTATAAATAAAAAAACTAAAAACATACGCTTTAGAATCGGTGATTCACTACGCTGTTATAAATAGAACCAAAAGCGTAACGAATGCCTATTTCGCCATTTAACTCAAAGGGCGTTTTTTCTTTTCGAGCTTGTAAAAGTCTATCTGTTAAAGAACTCGATACTTTTGGCAAATAGTGCTGGTCGTTAATTAAAGCGCCTTCGGCTTTTAAAAATACTGAAAAACCACGCGCTACTTTTACCGAGAGTTGTGTTTTTAACGACAAATTATACTGATTCCAATCCGGAATATAGGTGCTGTATTTGGCTTCCGATTCTATATCACCCCAAGGCTGACGAAGAATTAATTCCAATGCAACAAAATGATTCCAAATTAAATCTTCCGTCAAATCGTTTATTGTGGGTTGAATGTAGTCGTAATAGCGTGCTTTGAATTCGTACCTGAGGGCAAACACTTTTCTGTCCGATTTATCCCAAGGAAAAAAATTGTATTCTACACCCGGACCCAAATCCCAATAAAAACCGTAGTTGTAATAAGTGTCTTGTTTAATCGCAGCTGAATATTGAGCAGACCAGTGTCTGTTAATGGCATACACCGAACGGGTATGAAACGTAAAGGCATTTTGTATGCTTTGTTTGATGTTGGTTGTTTTATAATCGTAGGTTTCGTTTTCGTAAGCATAAGTAAATACAAAACGGTGTTTCCATTCTTCAGTAATACGCTTGCAATTGAGGTTGCCTTTTGCTTGGTAATTGTAATACGATTCTTCCGCTTCAAGATTACCTCCTAAATCTAACACAAACACCCAAAAATTCCATGGGTCTTTAATGGTAGGGTCGCTAATTTTGATACTGTCGTTGCAAGTTAAAAACACCCTCTCCGACACATCGGTTCTGCTTACATAAGGTGTTAGTCCCATTTTTAAGGTTTTTAATATCCGGTCGTTTCGTTTTAAACGACTTTCAGAATCGGGAGAGTCTGTTTGTAGTTTATAGTTGATATCAGCGAAGCTGTTTTTCCCAACAAAATTAAGGTAATAACGAAAGCCTTCGCTGGCATTTTTTTGTTTGGTAATATATACATGTAAATCAGCATCTTTCACATCGCGTACAAAACCAACAAAAGGGAGCTGATTCATGTAATAAGCATGATCACAATCGGTACATTCTAAAAACAGTTTTAGTTTTGTGGGGGAATATGCTATACTATCGTTTTTTTGTGCAAAAGCAATAAAAGAAACTGCAGTAAAAAACAATAAAAGGATGTCTTTTTTCATTCGATTAATTATAAATAAGAAAGTGTCTTTTCCAGTTTAATGCCTCGCGAGCCCTTTATCAAAATGTAATAATTTTGGAATTTCTGTTTTGGAATTTCGCTTATCAAAGCAATTACATCTGAAAAAACAGGATAATTTGTGTTGGTCTTACTAAAACACTCGCCCACCAAAAACACTTTGTCAAATTTATTTTCGACCAATAAATCAACAATGCATTGGTGTTCTGTCCCACTGTCATTGCCTAATTCGAGCATATCGCCCAAAATAAGGGCTTTTTTAGGTGCCTCCATTGCTGCAAAATTTTGTATAGCAGCGCGCATGCTGGTAGGGTTGGCATTATACGCATCGACTACCAATTTGTTGTGAGCTGTTTCAGTTAATTGCGAACGGTTGTTTTGAGGCGTATACTTGTTTATTGCTTCGCAAATTAACGATGAATCAACATCAAAATAGCGACCTACACAAACGGCTGCCAACACATTTTCGGCATTATATGCTCCTATCAATTTTGTTTCTATTTGATACTCAGCAGTATCGCCAAAGTTATGCCAACGCATAGCTAAAAAGGGAGCATTGGCAGTAATTTCTCCTTGTACTTGTCCGTTGTTTTTTTCAATACCATAGCCTATACGATTAATGCCTTCCGATTTTTCGTATAAAATGGGATTGTCCAAATTCACAAAAGCTTGTCCGCCCGTTTCCCGTAAAAAATCGTATAGCTCACTTTTGGTTTTTATCACACCTTCGAACGAACCAAACCCCTCTAAATGAGCTTTACCTACATTGGTTATCAGGCCTACATTCGGGCAAGCAATATCTACCAAGGTTTTAATTTCTCCGGGGTGATTGGCACCCATTTCAATTACAGCAAGTTGATGCGCTTTGGTTAAGCTCAACAAAGTTAAAGGCACTCCTATATGGTTATTCAGGTTTCCTTGGGTATAATAAATAGAAAATTTTTGTTTCAGTACAGCAGCAATCAATTCTTTGGTAGTGGTTTTTCCGTTGGTTCCGGTAATCCCAATTACAGGTAATCCCAAAGCAATACGATGATGATGAGCCAACTCTTGCAAACTTTGCAACACATCTCGCACTACAATATAACGCTCGTCTACAGCATATTCTTTTTCATCTACCACGGCAAATGCACAACCCATTTTTAAAGCTGATGCTGCATAGGCATTGCCATTAAAATTTGTTCCTTTGAGTGCAAAAAATAAAGAGCCGGAAGGACAGGTTCGACTATCGGTAGTAATTGTAGGGTGTTGAAGATACAGTTGGTACAGTAGTTCGGTGTTCATAGCCGTTTTTTTGCAAAGATATTAAATATATCTATTTAGTAGATATAAGAGTAAAGACAAAAGAATAAAGATAAAAGATAGATTTTTCGTTCCAATAACTTTTTAACTTTAAACTTTGCTCTGTGTGTTAATCGGTGTAATCTGTGATTTTTTGAGATCTAAGAAAAGTTTAGATTGATTTTTACTTCAGTCCGAAAAAAATACTAAGCATTATTTGTATAAATAGTAAATGCTTATCTTTGCAGCCAATGAACTATTTTTTAACTCCCCCAAACGAAATAAAAGGCAGCATCAAATTGCCTTCCTCTAAAAGCATCAGTAATCGTGCTTTAATTTTACATGCGCTTTCGTATAGCGATTTGGAAATTGCAAATGTTTCCGATTGCGACGATACCCGTGTAATGATTAAAGCGTTAAGCTCTGACGATACAATTTTTGATATTGGCGCAGCAGGAACTGCCATGCGTTTTTTAACCGCTTTTTTATCGAAAATTATTGGCGAATGGACCATTACCGGTAGCGAACGAATGAAGCAACGGCCTATCAAATTATTGGTTGATGCGTTGAATTCGTTGGGAGCAAAAATAGAGTATGTTGAAAAAGAAGGTTATCCTCCTTTGCGCATTTACGGTAGTGCCTTAGAAGGAGGAGAAATAGCCTTGAGCGGAGGGGTAAGCAGTCAGTATATTTCTGCCTTAATGATGATAGCTCCTACCATGAAAAAAGGCTTAACAATAACCCTTACCGGAACCGTTATTTCAGTACCTTATATACAGCTTACAGCAAGTATGATGGAAGAATTTGGCGTAAAGGTACTGTGGCATAAAAATACCATTAGCATTGCACCACAAATATACAAGCCCATAGCCTATACGGTAGAGAGCGATTGGTCAGCTGCTTCGTATTGGTACCAATTGTTGCTTTTGTGTGGCAAAGGCGAGGTTTTTTTAGAAGGCTTGCGTAAAAACAGTGCTCAGGGCGATGCTAAAATAGCTTCTTTGTTTCAAAAATTGGGCGTAAAAACAAGGTATAAAAAAGAGGGTATATTGCTTACTTTAAACGGAGCTACTCCAAAAAAACTGTTGTACAACTTTGTGAACCAACCCGATATGGCACAAACTTTTGTGGTGACTTGCTGTATGTTGCAAGTACCGTTTCGTTTTTCGGGTTTACAAAGTTTAAAAATTAAAGAAACAGATAGAATTGCCGCTTTAATCAACGAATTGAAAAAAGTAGGGTATGTTGTATGCGAAACAAAACCCGGTGTAATGGAATGGAACGGAGAGCGCTGTAACCCTGCTAAAAAAATTGAAATAGATACCTACGACGATCACCGTATGGCTATGGCGTTTGCACCAATAGCATTTAATCACAAAATCACCATCAATAACCCACAGGTGGTAAGCAAATCGTATCCGAACTTTTGGGAAGATTTAAAAATGATGGGATTTGGTATTGAAGAAATAGTCTCCTAAATTCGCAAAAAAAGAGGAACTTTACTCTCTGTGAGACAACTATTTCTGACATCTATGCCAAAAAAGCACTTAAGCTTAATCTTTTGATTAAATCCAGCTTAATGTATTTTCTTGTTGCAAAGTTCTCTTTGTTAGTAAATTATAGCTTTAAGCTACTGCATCAATTTTTGTCAATAATTGTCTATGATATTCTAAGTATTTACGTCTTTGTTCGTTTAATATATGCTTATCTAATGTATAATTTTTCCAAAATTCAACCACATCACCTGATAATCGTTTTGAAAAAATAATTTTCCCTTCGTCTGTGAATGAAATATACTTTAAGTCAAAAAGTGAATCAATTGTTCGGCTTAAAAGCAGTCCATTATTTGGGTCATAAGCTTCTATTTCATTCGATTCAATAAAGGGCTTAATATGACTTGCTATTAAAACTGGATAAGTTAATTTCTCTAAAACACAAACTGGATTACCATATAATTCTTCACATTCTTCTTGAAGTTGATTTTTATATAATCGGTGTAAATATGGGTCTCTCACTTTTGTTACTACCTTTAAATCTTCACCAAAAATACGTTTTGCATCTTCTTCAAAATATAGCCTATTATTTACAATTTTCAAATCGTCTAATTTGCCTAAAAGATTCCAAAAATGGTCAATTTGATTGTACTTTCTGCCTGCAAAATCAATTTCAATTGCTAAATTTTGATAGTATAAAATATCATCCTGTGAAATAAAAGTGCCATTATATGTATTTAAATCAACTAACATTAATCCTGTAACTTGCTCTTTTGAAAGATTACCAAACTCCACTAAAGTCCTTACTAGAAAACTTAAATGGTTTATGTTATTTTCTTCATTAACAGCCTTATTTGCACTAAAATTAGAATAAACAATTTTTGATAATATTGTTTTGGCTTTTTTTTCTGTTTTTGAATTTAGATAATCTTTTGTTAAATGATTGTAAGACACTAGAAAGGGATTTATAACCCCCATTTTCACTAACTGATTTATTGACTTACGTATTGATAATTCATCTTTTGGCAAAGATTGTTTAATAAGTTTTTGCAATCTTACATATTTTTCTGAACTGTATTTTTCGTTAGAATATTTATCAATAAAATCAACACAAATCTTTACTGTTTTGTAAAACTTACCATTTAATTTATAATTTGTAAACGCATTAGTTAATGCCCAATATGATTCATAATTCTGCTGTTGCATAATTTTCCTTAGTATTTTCTTGATAAAGTTCATTTTTTACTATGAATAAATATTCTTTATTCACTTCTTTTTTTTCCTTTCCTGTAATTTTGTAGTTGTGTTTTCGCTCAATTACTTGAACATTATTTGAATATTTATTAAGTATAAATAACAACTCATTTTTTGTTGGAAATGATGAATTGTTATAACTCAATATCCAATATTTAAAATTTGATAATTTTGAAAATAATCTATCAAATAATAAGCCTACTGTTTTTCTGTCAACAAAATTATTTTCAAATGGGACTGTTTTTGATGTTTCAATAAAATCATCAATTAGACCATAAAAACCAAAATAATTATTCATTGTGCCTGTGTATGGCGGGTCTAAATAAATAATGTCTGCTTTAATATTGTCTAATAAGTTAAAGACATCATCATTGTACGCAACATTATTTTTAGAATTATTAAAAACAGCATTATTATATTCATTTACATTTTGTAAGAAATGATATTTGAATGACTTATTGTGATATGCTCTTTTGCGTTTATATTTTTCATAACTATATTCTTCATCTCTTAGTTGCTTTATCTTGTCCCAATTTATATTGAAACGTGAGTAAGGCATTTTACGAATCATAGTTCTACGCATTAATGCAAAAGCGAGTGATTTTTTAGTTTCCGAATCTAATTTTTCAATATTCTTTCTATACAAATCAAGTTCTTTGCATTCTTCAGGGAAGAAAAAAACCTCTGAATAATTTTCAAACATAAAACCTTCAAATGGTTCGCCTGAAAAAATGATTTCAATATCTTCTTTGGATAAAACAGATGAATTATTTTGTATTAAAGCATTGGCAATATGATAATTGATTTTTAAAATGTCATTCGTATAAACTTCAAATCCTCTACACTTTGCTTCATAACTTAAAGAACAACCACCAGAAAAAGCATCAAATAAAGTTTTAGCGTCAGCGGGAAATTGGTCGCAAATCCATTTTGCGATTTTATCTTTATTACCTATATAATTAACCTTTGGATATTTAAACATTTTCAGACATTTTAATTATTACCTCTGCAATTGCTTCTGCCATTTTTGGTGGTACAGAATTACCCACTTGTTGTTGTTGTGATATTTTCGATCCTTTAAATACAAAATCATCAGGATATGATTGAAGTTTTGCTAGTTCTCTTACTGTTAAAGCTCGGTTTTGTTCATAATGAAATATTTTTCGCATATCACCTGTAACGCAAACCGAAGGTTCATCACTTTTATAGCGAATGTATTTTCTTATATCTCCTGATTTTGGTCTAATATTTACTGGAATTTCTTCTCTATTTCCGCCATTTTTTACATATTTCATCTTTTCAAGCATTTGGTTAGAATGATTCATTGCAATATGGTTTGGAATTGTTGATTCTTCTCCTGATTCTAGAGCCGGATAACTATCAAGAACTTCTTTAACAGTTAAATATTTTTGCACAGTCTTTCTTGGAAAAATGATTTCTTTATTTTGATTTGTGCCAATAAATATTACTCTCTTTCTAACTTGAGGTACACCAAAATCTGCTGAATTAAGAATTTTGCATTCAACTTTATACCCAATTTTTTGAAAATCCGTAATGATTTCTTTTCTTGTTTCTCCTTTATTGTGATTGTAAAGCCTTGCAACATTTTCCATTACAAAAAACTTTGGTTTAACAACTTTTACAACCCTTACAAATTCTTTAAACAATTTATTTCTGGGGTCGTCAATAAACTTCCGCCCAATATTTCCAGCCATACTAAAACCTTGACAAGGTGGACCGCCAATTACAACCTCAATTTCATTAAACTCTTTTAAATATAAAATTTCAGAATCAGATAAGTCGCAAATGTCTTTTTCAATTAATTGGTGTTTAGGAAAATTAAATTTATAAGTTTCGCAAAAACTTGACTCAATATCAATAGAAAAAACATTTTGAAATCCTTTATTGTCAAAGCCTAATGAAAAACCACCTGAACCTGAAAACAAGTCAATGTATTTTAATTTGTTATTCATAGTTCTAACTCTCCTTGTTTCACATTTTTATTCTTAATGTAATTTGAAGCATTTTCAGCAACAATGAAAATTGAATCTGAACATTTGTATTTGAAAGCTTCGTTAGCAAACTTATCTGCAAAAAACAAGTCTACAATTTTCTGGTTTTCTATTTGAAATAATTCTGCCAATTTTTTCAATTTAGATTTACTGAATTTTTGACTTCCATTCTCAATACGACTTATAGCACTTGTGTTAATGCCAATTTTTGCACCAAACTCTGTTTGAGTCCATTCTCGTTTCTCTCTTTCTGTCTTAATAAATTGTCCGAAACTTGCCATTTTGTAATTTAATCAAAAAATGATTTGACCTTTTTTTTGCAAATTTAAAATAAGTTTTCTATTTAGTATCAAGTTGGTATGAGAAAATTAACTTTCTTGATTTTTTATTGAAATTTATTATCGTATTGATTGAGTTATTTCCTTTTGTGGAATTTTAAAGAGTTAAATATAATATTCCGTTAAATCGACCAAACCATTTTTTAGGGCATATTTGGTTAATTCGTGTACGGTATTAATTTCTAGTTTCCGAAAGATGTTTTTGCGGTGGGTTATTACCGTGTGGTAACTTAAATGCCTTTCGTTTGCAATATCTTTGGTTGTTTTTCCTTGCGCTAAAAGCTGTACAATTTCTCTTTCGGTAGGTGTAAGTTGTGTAATCCGCTTATCTTCTGTGTGTTGTTTTTTGTTTCCTAATAAAATTTCCAGTGCTTCGCTGCAATAGTATTTTTTGCCTTGGGTACTCGCATTAATTGCGGCCAATAATTCTTCTTTGCTGCCGGTTTTAAGTTCTATATTTACTTCGGGGAGTAATTTTGTAAGTTGATGTATAAATTTTTCATCTACTACCTCTATTATGCACAGCCATTTTGAAGCAGGAAAAGCCTTTGAAATTAAACTTACTTCTTCCACTGTATCCCAATCAAACGAAAAGAAATCAAAAATAACCAAGGATTCGGGCTGAGTTTGAAGTCGCCCTTGAAGTTCGGCTTTTGTTTTTACGCAAACAACTTTTTGTTGTTTATTTTGTTGCTCTATAAGATACATAAAGCCTAAACAACTTAAGTCTTGGTTATCTGCAAGGAGGTAATTCGTTGTATTCATTTTTATAGTTTCTCTAAAGCTGTATGTAAGCGTTGCATAGCTTCTTGCACTACTAAACGAGAACATCCCACATTCATGCGATGAAAACCGCTACCTCCGGGACCAAATGTTGTTCCGGGATTAAAACCAAGTTTGGCTTTGTTTACCAATATATCTTGTACTTCAGCATCTGTCATATTTAAAGCAGAAAAGTCTAACCAAATTAAAAATGAGGCTTGAGGAACAACAATTTTTACTTTAGGGATATGCTTTTGTATGTACATACTTACAAAATCGATATTGCCTTGTATGTAGCTGATAAGCTGCTTTAACCAATCGGCGCCGTAGTTGTATGCAGCAGTAGTAGCTGTATAAGCAAAAAGAGAACCTGCTCCAATTTCTAAATGGTGTATTTGTGTGTCGTACAGATTAAACAGATTTTTGTTAGGAATAATATACGACGAACTACCCAAACCCGGAATATTAAAGGTTTTACTTGGAGCCATTAAGGTAATGCTGTTTTGTTTGGCCGTTTCGCTTACCATAGCAAAGGGGGTATGGGTATATCCGGGCAATACAAGGTCGGCATGAATTTCATCAGATAATACCAGCACATGGTGTTGGGCACATATTTCGGCAAGCTCCTGTAGCTCCTCTTTGCTCCAAACTCTTCCTCCGGGATTGTGGGGACTGCAAAGCAACATCATTTTTACTTTTGGGTCGGCAGCCTGCTTTTTCAGTTCGTCAAAATTCATGCGGTACTGCCCGTTTTCAAAAATAAGTTGGTTGAGCACCAGTTCCCGTTTATGATTTTTTACTACGCTAAAAAAAGGAGGATAAACTGGAGGCTGAATAATTATTTTATCGCCTTGATTAGTATATGCCAATACGGCTGTAGACATACCCATAACCACTCCCGGCACAAAGCCTATCCATTCGTTTTGCACTTGCCAATTGTGTTTGTAATAAACCCAATCGATAAATGGCTGGTTGAAATCTTTGTTGCGAATGGTGTATCCCAATACTTCATGCATGCATCGTTCGCGGATGGCGTTCATCACAAAATCGGGTGTGCGAAAATCCATATCGGCCACCCAAAGCGGTAATAAATCGTCGGTGCCAAAACGTGACTTACAAAGGTCTATTTTGTACGACGAGGTACCACGTCTATCAATTATTTCATCATAATTATAGGTCATAATAATAAAAAAGCCCTTAAGTTTATTAGGTTGAATAATAAAACTTAAGGGCCTATTGTTAGTTTGTTATAGTTAACGGATAAATGCGTTAGACACCTTAATTTTTATTATCCAATCGGTTTTCATTTGAGGATTTACTTCAATATCGTTCATTACTCCTCCACAGCTTACAATTGTTCCATGCAAAGCTTTTGGATCGATACTTTTTACAAAATCGTATTCTAAGAAAAGAATAATTTTTCCAAATTTATCGGTTACTGTTGTAAATCCTTTGTTTGCTCCGTCAAAATTAGAGAAAAATGTTTTATTAAGTGTATTTTGAGGATTCATAGATGCCACAAAATCGGCCGACAACATATTTTTTCCTTTCCATTGTTGAGCTATTTGCTTCATTTTCTCGAACTCCATTTTACCTTGTTTAACCATACCGGCAGCCGAATAAAAATTAACAAAACGAACAAGTGCTGCGTTTTCTGAACTGTCATCATCAACATTTTTCAGCATTTTAGTCGATTTTTTATAAGCTCCTTTCCAATTTTCGGCTTTCAAATAGGGCAATAAACTTTTGTAATCGTCGTCGGTTATTTGAGCTTGCATAGCTGAAAAAGAAACTACTACCAGTAAAGAAAGAATAAGTTTTTTCATCTGTATGTTATTTAAATAATGTTGCATAAAACACGCCCCAAAATATCGGGCTAAATTTTAAAAATTAGAATGGTTATTTTGAACACAAATATATTAATTATTTTCATCTGAAAAACTATTTTTAGTGATTGATGACGGTTACTCACTAGGAATAAAATCGGCGGCGAAGATTCTACTCCTGTTGGTTGGTTTCATTATAAACAGCTTGAATGATAAGTCCGGCTATTGTAAATCCGAAAATAGCTGTAATATGCGCCACAGTACCATTTGTTACGGCTTTACGAATACCGTATTCATCTACAGTGGGCAAGTCCGATTCAACAGAAAACGGTTGACCCTTATTCTCGAGCAACTCTTCGCTATAAATACATAAAAAAGGTTTTGCCGGTAAATCGCCTTTACGAATTCGTTTTCTGATTATATAGGCTAATGGACAACCGCGCACTTTCCAAAACTCAGCCACTTTAATTTTAGAGGGATCTAACTTTAAAGCCGCTCCCATTGACGAAATAAAGATTGCATCGGTTTTTGTTGCCATGCGAATTAAATGCATTTTGCTTACTAAACTATCAATGGCATCCACAATAAAATCGTAGGACTCCATATTAAAATAATCGTGCGTATCGGCATTATATACTTGTTGGATAGCAGTAATTAGAGCATTCGGATTTATTTCGAGTAAACGGCTTTTTAGCACTTCCACTTTAAATTGACCAATAGTTTTAGTAGTAGCATGCAACTGACGGTTTACGTTGCTTTCGCAAACTTTATCAAAATCTACCAGGGTAAGATGTACTATTCCGCTACGTACCAAACTTTCGGCACACCAACTACCCACACCTCCTACGCCAAAAACAATTACTTTTTTTTGTGCCAGCAGTTGCATTTTATCCTCACCAAACAAGAGCGTTGTACGCTGAAATATGCCCTTTTCCGAATTATGCATTTATCTTAAAAATTTTTGTAAAAATAAGAAATCCCCACTTTTAATAAGCGAGGATAACTAAATTTATTAAAGATAAAATTAATTGTTGAAATGATAGATAAAAACTATTTCGCCTTCGTAAGCAGGTTTTGCATTGCCCTCAATTTCGAGTTTAACACCAATATTAGCTCTAGTTATTCCGCGTAAATTTACGGCATTAATCACTTTGGCCACCAAACGCACCTTGTTATTTACCAGCACCGGTTGGTTAAACTTAAATTTTTCGATGCCATAATTAACTTGAAGCTTTAAGTTTTGAACTTCTACAATTTGCTCCCACAAATAAGGAAGAATTGAAAGCGTTAAATAACCATGGGCAATAGGACCACCAAAAGGAGATTCTGTTTTACATTTGTCTACATCTATATGTATCCACTGATGGTCGAGCGTAGCATCGGCAAAAAGGTTAATTTGTTCTTGTGTAAATTCGTGCCAATTTGAAATACCTAACTCATGACCTATCAGCGCCTCCAGCTCTGAAAAACTTTTAATGATTACCTTACTCATAATTGTATATTTATTTTCTTACTATCTAATTATTTTACTTCCGAACCAGCTTTCACTTGTGAACTTGGACTAACCACCACCAAACGACCATCTGCATCCTCGGCAGAAAGAATCATGCCTTGAGAAGCTATGCCTTTAAGCATGCGTGGCGCCAAATTGGCTATAAAGCACACTTGTTTGCCTATTAAGTCTTCCGGTTTATAGTGCTGTGCTATACCTGAAACAATAGTGCGCCCACCTAATCCGTCGTCAATTTTAAACACAAGCAATTTATCGGCTTTAGGTACTTTTTCGCATGTGAGCACAGTTCCTACACGAATATCTAACTTGGTAAAATCGTCAAAAACAATGTTTTCTCGTATAGGATTAGTTGATTGATTTTCCATATCATTCGCTTTTTTGGTAGCTAGTAATTTTTGTACTTGGGCTTCAATTACATCGTCTTCTATTTTTTCAAAAAGAAGTTCCGGTGTATTTGTTTGATGACCTGCAGGCAATAAATCGATACTGCCCAACTCAGACCAATTGAAGTTTGGACGATTGATAAAACCACGTAATTTTGCCGCAGAAAAAGGCAAGAAAGGTTCAAAAGCAATGGCTAAGTTCGCTGTTATTTGCAAACTTATATTCATAATAGTTGCCACTCTCTGCATGTCGGTCTTTGCTAATTTCCAAGGTTCGGTATCGGCTAAATACTTGTTTCCGATGCGTGCTAAATTCATGGCTTCTTTTTGAGCATCGCGAAAACGAAATATATCCAATAATTTCTCCACTTCTCTTTTTACATCGGCAAATTCGCTCAAGGTTTGGTTGTCGTAATCGTTTAATTCGCCTCTAGCAGGCACTTTTCCTTCAAAGTATTTTTGAGTCAGCACCAAAGTGCGGTTTACAAAATTGCCAAAAACAGCTACCAATTCGTTGTTATTTCGTGCCTGAAAATCTTTCCAGGTAAAATCGTTATCCTTTGTTTCGGGGGCATTAGCGGTTAATACATAACGAAGAATATCTTGTTTGCCGGGAAAATCGTGCAAATACTCATGTAACCACACTGCCCAGTTACGTGAAGTAGATATTTTATCGCCCTCTAAATTTAAAAACTCATTAGCAGGCACATTCTCGGGCAAGATATAACTACCTTCGGCTTTTAACATAGCCGGAAAAACGATGCAATGAAAAACGATATTATCTTTCCCAATAAAATGCAATAAACGAGTTTCGGGGTCTTTCCACCATTTTTCCCAAGAGTCGGGCAATAATTCTTTGGTGTTAGAGATATAGCCTATTGGAGCATCGAACCACACATACAGCACTTTTCCTTCGGCACCGGCTACGGGAACAGATATGCCCCAATCCAAATCCCGACTTACGGCACGTGGTTGCAAACCCATATCGAGCCAACTTTTACATTGACCGTACACATTCGGTTTCCATTCTTTATGCTCTTCCAATATCCATTTTCGTAACCATGCTTCGTGTTTATCGAGAGGTAAATACCAATGCTTAGTTTCTTTCAACACAGGAGTATTGCCACTAATTGCCGATTTAGGCTGAATCAAATCCAAGGGGCTAAGGGAAGTGCCACAAGCCTCACATTGATCACCATAAGCGTGTTCGTTTTTGCAATGCGGACAAGTTCCAGTAATGTACCTATCGGCTAAAAATTGTTTTGCTTCTTCGTCGTAGTATTGTTCAGAGCTTTGTTCTATAAATTCTCCCTTATCGTAAAGCTTTTTGAAAAAATCGGAAGCAACTTGATGATGCGTTTTTGAAGTTGTTCGGGAATATATATCGAAAGTAATACCAAATTCTTCGAACGATTTTTTGATGATGCCATGATACCTATCCACAATATCTTGAGGGGTAACACCCTCTTTTTTTGCTTTAATAGTAATAGGAACTCCATGCTCATCAGACCCGCCTATAAACAAAACCTCTTCGCCTTTTAAACGAAGATAGCGTACATAAATATCAGCAGGAATATATACTCCGGCCAAATGACCAATATGTACAGGGCCGTTAGCATAAGGTAATGCAGAAGTAACAGTAGTACGTTTGAAATTTGTCATGTTATTGAGAAACTGCAGGTTGTGTTGGTTCTTGCGAACGTATTTTTTTCTTATTAAATTTTTTAATTGTGTATCCAATAGTTAATTGCAACTGATGTTGTTTTAACAGTGTAAGTTCAGAAACATTGGCACTATTGGTTAGAGGGAAAGCGTAATTGAGTTTAAATTGAAAACGCTGTACCTCCAAGCCGATACCTAGGTCGAGCCCAACATCCATTCTATGCATAGCATTAGCTCCTGCAAAACAAGTACTATCGTTAACCTGAGTGCGAGATGCCAAATAATAATGTTCGTTAGTAGTACCAAACAAGCCTACATTTAATCGAGGCCCGATAGAATACAGCATATTTAATTTTTTATTTTTGCCGGTAGCTTTTCTGTACGTTAGCTGCAAAGGCACTTGCGCATAATACAGTTTACCGGTAAAGGTAGTGCCTGTTTTATACCAACCGATATCATACTTTCCGGCTCTAAACTCAAACAAAGCGGCTAGGTTTAAGCCAAGGCTTTCGTTCAATCTAAATTCCATTTCGGGTCCGGCAAGAGCTCCACTCAACACATTAAAATCGCCTTTTGTGGCTGCGGTAGATTGCTGAAGACCAGTTAATGCGCCTCCTACTTGAAAGCCAATACGCTGTGCATTAATAGATGTGCTAAAACACAAGAGTAAAAATATGCCAACATAAATATGTAATTTTTTCATCCAAATAAATTTTAATTAATAAGATAGTAGTTGCAACAGCCATTATTACACTAAAACTTCAACGTATGGCTTGTTCGTAAAAAAATTAATAAACATTTAGTAATTCAATATCGTAAATTAACAAGGTGTAGGGGTCAATATCAAAAGAGCCATCGGATTTTTCGTTAAAGCCTGCTACTTTAAAAGCTTTATCATAAGGAGCCCACACTCTCCATTTTGAACCGATACGCATTTTCGGTATTACTTCTTTCCAAAGACTTTCGGTTTGATTAGAGATAGTAATAAGTATTGGGTCTCTATTTTCAGCTTTATAGATGGAACCATCGATAAAATAAACAGTATATTTTACTTCAACAATTAAATCCGATGCATCGGCAAACACAGGATAAATTCCGTTAGTATTATTCCAAAAAACGGCATAATTTAAGTTATTTGGCAAGGTATTGATTGGCACATTTTTATAAAAAACTTGTTGCGAATTAATAGCAACAATAGAATCGTTAGCAATAATAGTTGTATCGTAAACTGTTTGATACAAATCTACATTTCCTTTTTTTTGTAAATCAGCCAAGTAATCTTCGCCTGCTTTTTTGGTATCGGCATAATCGTCGCTACAACTTGCAAAAACAGTAATAATACAAGCTATAATAAGTAATAAACTATTTCTTTTCTTCATTTTTTTTATCTTTTCTATATCGTTTTGAAAATGATTTGCTTGCAAAAGTAGGCATTTTTCTTTTGGGACCCCATAGTATAAAGTTAAATGGTGCAAATGCAAGGTTTTTAAATAAAGGGAGCACCCTATCGTAAGCTATTCTGTTAGTACTTGCCAAAGAAAAAATTTTCATTGCCAGGGTTTCTGTCAAAGGGCGTAAATCTTTTTCCACGCTCTTCTTTCTATTTTGCAACAACAACTTTGGCAAGGGTATTTTAACAGGACAGACTTCTGCACATGCCCCACAAAGGGAAGAAGCAAAACTTAAATGTCCATAATCTTTAAAACCTCTGAAAAAAGGAGTAATTACCGAACCAATTGGTCCACTGTAAGTGGTATCGTAAGTATATCCTCCTATCGTTTTATACACAGGGCAAGCATTTAAACAAGCGCCACAGCGTATGCATGCCAAAGCCTCATAACAATCGTTATCCGAAAATAACTCACTGCGACCGTTATCGAGTAAGATAACAACCATTTTTTCAGGGCCATCAACTTCATTTTTTTTACGTGGCCCGGTAAAAATACTGTTGTAGTTGGTAATTTGCTGACCGGTACCGTGCGATGCCAATAAAGGCCAAAACAAGCCCAAATGAGCCATAGAAGGAATAATTTTTTCGATACCCGAAATAACTATATGAATTTTAGGAAATGAAGTAGACATCAACGCATTGCCTTCGTTTTCGGTAACGGCAACACCACCAATATCGGCCAGTAAAAAATTAGCTCCTGTAACTCCAATATCGGCAGTAGTAAATTGTTTTCGTAACACCCCTCGTACATAATCGGTCATTTCTTCGGGCGTGCTATTTATTGGAGTATTAAATTCTTTGTTGAATAACTTGGCAATATCTGCTTTGCTTTTATGCATAGCCGGAGTAACAATGTGATAGGGTTTTTCGCCGGCTACTTGCACAATAAACTCGCCCAAATCCGTTTCAACCGACTTACATCCGATTTTTTCAACAACGGTATTCAAGTCAATTTCTTCGGTAGTCATCGATTTACTTTTTACCAACAACTGCGCATGATTATCTACCACTATTTGTCGGATATACTCATTGGCTTGTTGCGTATCTTTTGCCCATAAAACCTGCATACCATTTTTTAGCGCATTTTCTTCAAACTGACACAATAAAGTATCCCAATTTGACAACATATATCTTTTTATAGATGCGGCACGGGTTTTTGCCAAAGACAAGTCATAATAGCGTTCACGTCCTTTTTCAACCGCCAAATTGTATTTGGAAATGTTGAATTGGATGGTTTGCCTGTGATTTAAATCAAAAGCAATTGCGTCGGCAGCTTTATTAAACTTGTTGGCGTGACTTGTCATAAACGGAGTGGTACACCCAATTGAAAAGTGAAAATAAAATATATAGTACTATAATAAGCGGAAAAGCATATTGTTTAAAAAAAAGGAATAACACACAACTACAAGCAAGAAATACAAAACGCAATTTATTATTTTGCCAGCTAAAGTTTTTAAACTTAAACGAAAACATAGGTATTTCTGAAACTAACAAAAAGCTAAAAAGAGGAATAACTGCAAAGGCAATTATTTTAGCAAAAAGAATTTGATTTACTGATAAAAGGGAAGAATAACTTACAATTCCATACAAAAGAAACGCCCAAAAAAGTGCATTCGCAGGAGTAGGCAAACCTAAAAAAGAAGAACTTTGACGTTCGTCTATATTAAATTTTGCTAAGCGTAAGGCCGAAAAAATTGGAATTAGAAACGCACTCATTGCCCAATAAATACCAATATTTTGAGAAAGAAATGCAAAGAGAATAAACCCCGGAGCAAGTCCAAAACTTACCACATCAGCCAATGAATCGAGTTCTTTTCCTAAAGGAGAATACGCTTTAAGTAATCTGGCAGCAAAACCATCTAAAAAATCAAAAACAGCAGCTAACAAAATTAGATACGCACTTATTTCAAATCTAAAAAACAGAGCAGCGACAGCAGCCAAACATCCTGATAATAGATTAAGGCAAGTAATTGCATTAGGTATATGTTTAGTAATTAAGTTCATTAATCCTTATTCGTTTTCGTTTAAACGAGCTATAATGGTTTCATTACCTACCGTTTTTTCGCCAATATTTACATAAATTTCAGCATCTAGGGGCAAAAAAACATCAACCCTTGAACCAAATTTAATAAACCCTACATGCTCGTTTACAAAACACTTTTTACCTTGATGAGCATAAGTAACTATGCGTCGGGCTAAAGCACCGGCTATTTGACGCATTAATATTTCTGTTTTTCCTTCAGATTCAATTACAATGGTTGAGCGCTCGTTTTCAGTACTCGATTTGGGCAAATACGCAGCCATATGTCTTCCTGAATGATGTTTTACAAATTTCACAATTCCATTAACAGGATACCAATTTGCATGCACACTAAATACTGACATAAAAATGGAAATTTGAATGCGCTTTTCGCCAAAATATTCATTTTCTTCGGTAGGTTCAATCACAACAACAGTTCCATCGGCAGGTGCTATTACTAAGCTAGAATCTTCGATAGCAACAACACGAGAAGGACTTCGAAAAAAATAGAGAAAAAAAGAAAATGCCAAAACCGAGATACATAAATTAAATACAGCTAAAGGTTTTTCGAATTGCGAATAAATTAACACATTTGTCACACATAAAAATAACAATAAAAATAAGATGATATTTCTACCTTCTTTATGAATTTTAATTCTTCTTATTCTTTTCATTGATCTAAAAAATTAATTAAACATTATTAGTTGAAGATACACAATTATTGCTATAGTTGAAAACAAGATACTATCAAACCTGTCTAAAACACCACCATGTCCGGGTAGTATTTTACCCGAATCTTTTACTCCTATAGAACGCTTGAGCAACGACTCACTTAAATCACCAAAGGTACCAAAAATTACGATAATAACAGAAAATCCAATCCATTGATACAAGGATAAAGTTGTGTCAACCATAGAAAACACATAGGCTGAAACTAAAGAAAAGAGTAGTCCGCCAAAAAATCCTTCCCACGATTTTTTGGGCGAAATTCGCTCAAACAAACGATGTTTACCAAAAGCAACACCAACTACATAAGCTCCGGTATCGTACACCCAAATACTTACAAAAAAAGCTAGCAAAAGAACTGAATTATAGTCGGCTTGAACGTATGCAATAGCTGATAACAATGAAAAAGGCAAAGCAATATACAGTTGCCCTAATGAAAATATGGCCCAATTCATAATTGGGTTTTCTTTTTTGCGATACAATTCTACAATAAAAACCAAACATAAAAAGATAAAATAAAGCGCAAAAACCCTATAATCCATCTGTGATGAAGCAAACAAAAACATAGCAACAAATAACAGCATACCAGCAATTGAAGTGAGCCATAGGTTTAATTGGACATCCAAATGAGTTTTCATTAAACGATGAAATTCTATCAACGCCAAAGTACTTATGATAAGGAAAACAGCAGCAAACGAAAATTCACTAACTACAATAGCAGCAATTACCACTAATATAAATAGCAAGCCGGTAATGGTGCGTTGTATTAAATTTTTCATGTAAGATAATACTTATTCGTAAATAAAAACATATAATTTTTTTGGGCCGTGAGCGCCTAAAACAAGTGTTTTCTCGATGTCTGCGGTACGACTAGGGCCACTTATAAAAGAAACTAAACTAGGCATGCCATCGGCATATTTTTTTTGTAAAAACAACAGCGCATCTTCCACATAATTTACAAGTTGATTTTTTTTAGCAAGCACAAAATGTATTGGGGGAAAAATAATCATTTGTCTTCCTGAGTCTCCGTGTGAAGATACTACCACACTACCGGTTCGGGCAACTAAAAACTCGCAAGCCGTAATACCTACTTGCATCGTATTAAAATCAGCCGTTTGAGTTGAAAAAGGAATGTTATTTTTATCTAAAAATTGAGCGATTTCAGTGTCTTTGCAAAATATTTTTTCGCCTTTATAATCTATTAAAACTTCTCGCAAAACATCTGCCAGTTGGTTTTCTGAATGGCATAGTATACAATTACCTGCAACCGATTCGAGTTCGGTTTTAAAACAAGCCAATGCATCGGGAATAATATCTTTATAAATGGCAGAAGATAAATCGGGTAACTCCAATTCTAAGGGAATTTCCTGCCGCTTGGCATTTTTAATCCGACTTAAAATTTCTTGTTTGGAGCCTGCGTTAATCATTTGTTTGTGTTTCTTCTTTATCGATTTCCTCTTGTGGCAATTCTACGGCAACAACAGCTTTCTTTTTGTTGCTATCTTCCATTAATTCATCCGTACGAGAAGCCCATGGTCTTTTACCAAATATACGTTCTAAATCTTCAGTAAAAATAACCTCTTTTTCAATTAAAAGCTCAGCTAATTCATTATGACCTTTCTTATTTTCGGTAAGAATTTTTTTGGCACGTTTGTACTGTTCTTCAACAATGCTTTTTGCTTCGTTATCAATTATTTCTCCGGTTTTTTCGCTATAAGGTTTTGTAAAACCATACTCATTAGAACCCGATGAATCATAATAGCTCAGATTAGATAATTTATCGCTCATACCATAAAAAGCTACCATAGCATAAGCTCTTTTGGTTACTCGCTCCAAATCACTAATAGCACCCGTCGATGCACTATTAAAAAATACTTCTTCGGCGGCTCTACCTCCAAGCGTAGAGCACATTTCGTCTAACATGTGTTCTTTTGTTGTCAGAGCCCTTTCTTCGGGCAAATACCAAGCTGCACCTAAGGCTTCGCCTCTTGGCACAATAGTTACTTTTACAAGCGGTGCTGCATGCTCTACCATCCAACTAATAGTGGCATGTCCGGCTTCGTGATAAGCAATGGCTTTTTTCTCACTTTGCGTAATAATTTTGGTTTTACGTTCCAATCCGCCTACAATACGGTCTACTGCATCTAAGAAATCTTGTTTATCTACTAACTTTTTATTTTTTCTGGCAGCTATAAGTGCCGACTCGTTACACACATTGGCAATATCGGCACCCGAAAAACCGGGCGTTTGTTTGGCTAAAAAGTCAACATCCAAATCGGTAGCAATTTTAATTG
>JAFGVL010000076.1 GCA_016938015.1 Paludibacteraceae bacterium | reverse complement strand
TCATAACACCTATCCGTGCCACTCTGATGATGCACCCCAGTCATCACCACCTTACCGCCAAAAGCGATAACCGCATCAAAAATACGCTGATTGTCGGTAGCGACATACACAGTGTCCAACGATCGTTGTACTTGCTCGTACACCCGCTGAATCATGGGCTTACCTGCCATATCGGCTAAGGGCTTACCGGGAAAACGGGTAGAAGCAAAACGAGCAGGTATTATTCCAATAAATTTCATATTTATATTCCTTTGCGTATTTTGCGAGACCTTTGCGTCCCTTGCGGTAAAAATATTCTAACCGCAAGGGACGCAAAGGAAACGCAAAGTTCGCTATTTATAACAAGCCTTTAGTTGAAGGCAGTTCGTAATTAAATATATCTCTTTTGATGGCCATTTTAATTGCTTTAGCTAAAGCCTTAAAAATGCCTTCTATTTTGTGGTGTTCGTTGTCGCCTTCGGCTTTGATGTTGAGGTTCATTTTGGCCGCATCGCTTAGGGATTTAAAAAAATGCAAAAACATTTCCGTAGGCATATCGCCTACTTTTTCGCGCTTGAATTCGGTGTCCCATACCAACCACGAACGACCGCCAAAATCTAGTGCCACTTGACACAGACAGTCGTCCATTGGCAAACAGAAACCGTAGCGTTCCGTGCCCCGTTTGTTGCCCAAGGCTTTGAGCAAGGCTTCGCCCAAGGCAATAGCCGTATCTTCAATGGTGTGGTGCTCGTCCACCTCCAAATCTCCTTTTACTTGAATGGTCAAATCCATACCGGAGTGTTTTCCAATTTGCTCCAACATATGGTCAAAGAACTTCAAGCCGGTATCTACTTGCGCGGTTCCGCTACCATCCAAATTCACTTCCACCAAAATATCGGTTTCTTTGGTGGTACGTTGTACTTTAGCACTTCGCTCACCGGCAAAAAGAAATTCGCTTATTTCATCCCAACTTTGGGTAACCAAGGCGCAAGCATCTTTTAAATTATTTTTGGTAAGTAATTCTTCAGCCTTTGTTTTATCTTGTATAAAAATGGCTTTACAACCCAAGTTCTTAGCTAGTTGCACATCAGTCAATCTATCACCAATCACAAAGCTACCGGCCAAATCGTAATCGCCACTCATGTATTTACCCAACAAAGCTGTGCCTGGTTTGCGGGTAGGTTTGTTTTCGTGTTCAAAACTTGGATCGATAATAATATCGTCGAAAGTCACTCCTTCATTTTGAAAAACCTCCAACATCTTGCCTTGAACAGTTTCGAAATTCTCCGTGGGGTTCGATTCCGTACCCAAACCATCCTGATTCGTAACAATTACAAATTCAAAATCCAGCTTTTTGCGGATAAAATACAAATTGCGCAACACACCCGGCAAAAACTCCAACTGCTGTAAGGTATCTACCTGAAAGGTTACAGGTGGCTCCATGATGAGGGTTCCATCGCGGTCTATAAAGAGGGCTTTTTTCATATTATTTTTTTGAACACAAATGACACAAATGACACAAATTTACACAAATAACATATAATCTGAAATCACAACTTACTTAAAGCTCCCATCAACACCTCATTCTCCTCCTTAGTCCCCACCGTAATGCGCAAGCAACCCAAGCATAAAGATACCGAATTTCGGTTACGTACAATAATACCCTTATCAACCAAGTATTGGTACACCGCATTGGCATCCGGCACTTTTACCAACACGAAGTTGGCATCGGTCGGATATATCTTTTGTACGAACGGCAACTGTTTCAATTGCTCTGACAAATAAGTACGTTGTTCTAACAACATACTTACCCATTCATTCTTACGGGCTTCGTTATCTAAATGTTCGCTTACAAAATCTTGTGTCAACTTATTGATGTTGTACGGGTATTTCACTTTATTGAAATAGCGAATAATTTCTGCCGAAGCAAAGGCCATCCCACAACGTACGGAGGCCAAACCCCATGCTTTGGAAAAGGTTTGCAACACGATTAGATTCGGGAAATTGTTTAAATCTTCTAACCACGATTTTTCGGAAGAGAAATCCACATACGCCTCATCAATCACCACGATACCGCCAAAACCGTTAAGTACCTTAAGTACTTCGGTACGGTTCATCAAGTTGCCCGTTGGGTTGTTGGGAGAGCAAAGAAAAATGATTTTGGTATATGCATCGGTAGCTGCTAGCAGGCGCTCGGCATCTAAGGTGTAATCATCGTTAAGCAGAACCTTGCGGTAGGCCACATTGTTTACATCGGCACAAACTTGGTACATGCCGTAACTTGGATCGATAGCTACAATATTATCTACCTTTGGTTCGCAGAAAATGCGTACCACCAAATCGATGGGCTCGTCGCTACCGTTACCCAACATAATTTGCTCGGGCTGTACCTTTTTAATCTTAGCAATCTTTTCCTTTAATGCCCATTGTAAAGGATCCGGATAACGATTATAAGGAAAATTCATCGGGTTTTCATTGGCATCCAGATAAACGGAAGCTTCTCCTTTAAACTCATCGCGTGCGCAAGAGTAAGGTTTCAAGGCAAGTATGTTGGGACGTATTAATTTTGATAGTTCCATAACTTTAAATTAAAGAAATTAAGATAATTAAAGAAATTAAAAAATGAATGCAATATTAATCCTTTGATGATTGTAAGATAGCATTAATGATTCTGATAATTTCTTCACACTTTTCAATTAAATATGTGGCTTTTGATTTGTCTAATATTTCACTATCTCTTAAAAGTCTCAACCAATATCTAGTCTCACGAGCTTCCTTGTAAGATATCTGAAGTTTCATGATAAACTCTTTCTTTGAAATTGCAGCCGTTGCTTCTTCGGCATTTGCTCCAATAGAAGTACCACAACGAAGTAACTGTTTTGAAATGACAAATTCCTTTTGTTCTGACAATAAAATTCGCGTTATTCGAATAATCTCCAAAGCAAACGAATACGTTTTTGTTATAATAACATTTTCTTTTGCCACAATTTTTTTATTGACGAATCAAATCTATTAAATAATGAAACTACTTCTTTATTCCATTATTTTAATTTCTTTAATTCTTTTCATTTTTTAATTTTCTTTTCTCTCAACTTTCCCAAACGTAGCGTAACTGCATTCTTATGTGCCATCAGCTCTTCATTTTCTGCCATTATTTCTATTGCACCACCGATATTCCGTAATCCTTCTTCGGTAATTTCTTGAAAGGTAATTTTTTTCACAAAACTATCCAAGTTTACTCCGCTGTAGGCTTTTGCATAACCGTTGGTTGGCAAAGTATGGTTGGTTCCGGAGGCATAATCGCCGGCACTTTCGGGCGTTAAATGACCTAAGAATATAGAACCTGCATTGGCAATTTGCTCCGCTATCTCCCTGTAATTTTTTGTAGAAATAATCAAGTGCTCCGGTGCATATTCGTTGGTTATGGCAATTACTTCTTGTAAATCTTTTACCACAATTATTTTGCTATGTGCTAAAGCTTGTTTAGCTAAATCAACACGAGGCAATTTTTCCACTTGCTTATTTACTTCTGCAATAACTTGCTCAGCTAAGGTTTCGCTGGTAGTTATCAGTATTGCCTGACTGTCAACCCCGTGTTCTGCTTGCGAAAGCATATCCGCAGCTACAAAAGCAGGATTCGCCGTTTCGTCGGCCAGCACTTCCACTTCCGAAGGACCGGCAGGCATATCGATGGCGACATCTTTTAACGACACCAATTGCTTGGCAGCAGTTACATACTGATTACCGGGTCCAAATATTTTGTACACCTTCGGCACCGTCTCAGTGCCATAAGCCATAGCTCCAATAGCTTGTACACCACCAATCTTAAATATCTTATTCACACCCGCCACTTTGGCTGCAAAGAGCACAGCAGGGTGTATATTACCTTCTTTGTTTGGAGGCGAGCACAATATAATTTCTTTACAACCTGCAATTTGAGCCGGAATAGCTAACATCAAGACCGTAGAAAACAAGGGCGCCGTTCCTCCAGGAATATACAAACCTACTTTATCAATGGCTACCGCTTTTTGCCAACAAGTAACACCTGGCATGGTTTCTATTTTAGGCAAGTCGTGTTTTTGAGTGGAATGAAATTTTTTGATGTTATTTTTCGCTAAAATGATGGCGGCTTTCAAGTCTTCTGAAACGATTTTCTCAGTAGCAGCAATTTCATCTTCTGTTACTTGCAAACTTTCTAACCGTACTTTATCAAATTTCAACTCATATTCTTTAACAACCTCATCGCCACGCAAACGCACATCATTTAAAACAACCTTTACTGTTTCCAATAATTGGCTATTGTCAAATGTAGGTCTGGCTAAAATGCTCAACCAATCAGATTGCTGTGGATAGTAAATTAATTTCATAATCAAAAAAACTTTATAGCGCACTTTGCGCTTAACTTTGCGACCCTTGCGGTTAAAATATTTACCACAAAGAACGCAAAGAATTACAATATCATTTTCTCTATAGGTACCACCAAAATACCTTCGGCACCAAGTGCTTTCAGTTTACTAATAATATCCCAAAATGTTTTTTCTTCAATAACCGATTGCAACGAGCTCCATCCCTGTTCCACTAAAGGGGTAACTGTGGGCGCTTTCATACCGGGCAACAACTTACATACGGCATCAATCTTATCGTTCGGGATATTAAGAATAATGTATTTTTTTCCCTCTGCGTTTTTATACGAATCGAAACGGAACAACAGCTCATCGAGAATTTCTTTTTTTTCTTTTGATAAGCTTTTGTTAGCAATCATAAGTGCTTCCGATTTCATCAACACCTCAACCTCTTTTAAGTTATTGCTAACCAATGTACTACCGGAACTTACAATATCAAAAATAGCATCGGCTAAACCTATACCCGGAGCAATTTCTACCGAACCGGTAATTACATGCACTTCGGAAGAGATGTTGTTTTTCTTTAAAAATTCGTTTAATATATGCGGATATGAAGTAGCAATTTTTTTTCCGTTAAACCATTTTACGCCGGTATAATCAATAGACTTTGGAATAGCCAACGAAAGTCGACACTTACTAAAATCAAGTCGTTTTACTATATTAGCCCTTTCATTTTTCTCAACATATTCATTTTCACCCACTACCCCAACATCAGCAATGCCACTAGCAACTGCTTGCGGAATATCATCGTCGCGCAAAAACAAGACCTCCACCGGAAAATTTTTTGCCGGAACCAACAACATTCTTTTAGCATTATCAACTTTGATGCTCGACTCAGCAAACATCAACATTGTTTCTTCGTATAAACGACCCTTTGCCTGTACAGCAATTCTTAACATATCTATTTGATTTTAATTAGTAGCTACAAAATTAAATAAAGCTTTTGATTGTTCTTGCGAATAAGTAAAATAAGTAATTATTCCTGATGAACATAACTCATTATCTTCGTTATATATTTCACAACTAACAAAAGCAATATTACGTTTGGTTTCAAGTAAATGCGCTTTAATAGTAAGCTTACCCTTGTTTGTATAAATAGGTTTTAAAAATTTAGTTTCAATTTTTGAAGTTACACCACAAATTTGCAATTTAACTACAACAACCCAAGCGGCTATTTCATCCATTAAAACCGACTGTATGCCTCCGTGCAATGTATTAAGCCATCCTTGAAATTGAGGTTTTGGTTCCCATACACATACAATTTCATCGCCATCTTCAAAAAACTCCATTTGTAAGCCATGTGTATTTGCCGGAGCACAGCCAAAACACAAATAACCATCTATTCCAATCCAAGGGTTAGGTATTTTTTTCATTCAAATACAATTTAATTCCAAATAAAAGACAAATATATTTGCTTCGTTTAAAAAAAAGTTACAAATTGACACAATAAAATAAAAACAAAAAAGCTTACCGTACAATGGCAAGCTTCTATTTATGTTTTAAACAATACGTGTATGCCCACCAGATTAATCCAGAAAGAAATGATGATGAGCAATATGTAATGTTGTTTGTTTCATAACTGCATACAAAAATATAAAAAAAAACACAAATTGACAATTTATTTTCTTGCTAATTTGTAAAAATAAAAAAAGCCCACTAATAGTGGACTTTTTTTATTTTTTCGTTGCTAATTATTGAGCTACAGCAGTTGTGTCAACAACAGCAGTAGTATCAACAACAGCTACAGCTGTGTCGATAGTAGCTTCAACAGCAGTAGAATCTACAGTAGTAGCTTCTTCAGCTTTTTTTCCACAAGATGCAAGAGCGATAGTAGCAGCAACAGCAGCAAATAAAATTACTTTTTTCATTTTTTCTTTTTTTAAAAAATTAAACATTAATGTTTTTTTGAATCAAATTCGAACACAAAGTTACAAGCTATTTTTAAATAAAAAAGAGATTATTCTTCTTTTTTTGAACAATTGATGTAATTTTTTTTTTAATCAAGCGTCTATGCTA
>JAFGVL010000075.1 GCA_016938015.1 Paludibacteraceae bacterium | reverse complement strand
TCTTTTGTAGATTCGCTTCCTACAGCTTTTATGAAACCTTTTAGCGGCAGTGGTGCCAAAGCGATGGCGGTAGAAAGCATCAAAACCTTTGGTGCCGATAGCTTTACTGCGCGCTTGTCTTGCCTTTTTCAAGGAGCTGCCGATACCACTTTTTACATTGTAGCCCTTTACTTCGGTTCGGTAGGTATAAAAAATACCCGTTATGCCATTGGTGCCGGTTTGTTTGTTGATTTGATGGGAATATTGGCGGCTATTTTCTTTGGATACTTATTTTTTGGATAGATAGAATAAAGAATAAAAATTTGCTTGATTTACATTGAATTTTAAAAAAAATGAAAAATAATTTAATTGCTTGTATTATCCTCTTTTTTTCTCACTTTGTTTCTGCTCAAGAATATTTTCAAAGCACTCGTTTGCAAAAAAAATGGGAAACGCCTGTAGGTTTAGAAACGCCTGAATCTGCTTATTATCATAAAGCTTCGGGTAAAATTTATGTATCTAATATTGCCGGTAATAGTTGGGAGAAGGACTCGCTAGGGTTTATTTCCATTATAAATGCTAGAGGCGAATTTGAAAAACTAAAATGGGCAGAAGGATTACATGCGCCTAAAGGGATAGGTATTTACAAACAACAGCTTTTTGTTGCGGATATTGATCGGTTAGTAGAAATTGATTTAATTTCCGGCAAAATAGTAAAAACCTATACCCATACTAAAGCCGTAAACCTAAACGATGTGGCTATTGATAAAGATGGATTGGTGTATGTTACCGACTCAAAAAATAAATGTATTTTTTACCTTAAAGCAGATTCTTTACAATTATTCTTGCAATCGGAAGAGCTTGTTCGGTTAAACGGAATTTTTATTGAAGGGAATCAGCTTTTGTGTGGAACAAACAACAGTAGGTTTATTGCGATAGACAAAAACACACAGGTAGTTTCTGTGATAAGAACTGATGTGCCGTATATCGATGGATTGATTAAAGTGGGTAAAGGCAAATACATAGCATCTAATTTTAAAGGATTGATAGTGAGTATAGATGTGAAGAAAGGAGTGGATAAACTGTTGGATGCAACCATCGCAAAAGTAAATGCGGCAGATTTAGGGTATATTAAAAAGAGAAAACTTATTTTAGTACCTACTTTTAATGATAATAAGGTAATTGCGTATAAATTAATTAACTAAATTTATGATAGCATACTTGTCGGAAGATGTAAAAATTCCACCCTTTCCCAAACGTAAAATTTCTGCTTGGATAAAGCAGGTTTCTTTCTTATATGGCTATAAAGTAGGAGATGTGAGTTATATTTTTTGTTCGGATAAAAAAATATTGGATATTAATCAACAGTACTTGCAACACGATTATTACACCGACATCATTACTTTCGACTATACGGAAAACTCCCACATTAGCGGCGATATTTTTATCAGCCTCGAAACCGTAGCAACAAACGCTCAAAAATTTAAAGTTTCATTTCAACAAGAGTTATACAGAGTGCTTATTCATGGTGTTTTGCATTTATGTGGACAGGCTGATAAAACTAATGATGAACGTAATGAAATGACACGAAAGGAGAACGAGGCCTTAAAAATTTTACAACAGACAATCGAAAATACGTTGTAAGGCTAAAAAAGAACTGTGTGATAATTTGTTAAATAGCAAATTAACAATTACCGAACTGCTAGTTTTTAAAAAGAAAATCTTACTTTTGTTGTTTTAATTGTTAAAAGCGCTTTTCTCAAACACAAAAGTTTGTAGTAAATAAAATGAGTTTTTCTTTTTATAAAAGTTATATAATTGGGTTATTGCTGTTTTTTGTACTGCTTCCACAAGTCAAGGCTCAGGCTTCATGGGAAATTGGTGTAAAAGCAGGAACTACTTTTTATTTGGGAGATAAAAACTCATCTCTATTTAATGAGTTTAACCCTATATATGGTGGATTTATGCGAATAAATTCGAATTATAGATGGGTTACAAAAGTTCAATTTGCTACGGGAACTATTAACCTGCAATCAGATGCAACACAACGTGTTCTTAAACAACGTTACGTTGATTTTTCAGTACAAGAAGAATTTAATTTCTTTGAATATGGTATGTTGAATAGTAGTAGCTGGACAAGATTTTTCTCCCCCTATATTTTCTTTGGCATAGGTTTGGGTTCATATACAGAAGGAAATTACACCATATTTTCGCCAAACATTCCGTTTGGGATAGGTGTAAAATATAAAGTGTTGCCCCGCATTAATATAGGTTTAGAATGGTCTATGCACAAACTTTTTTCTGATGCTTTTGATGGCGTTAATAATCCATACAATAACAAAGAATTTGGCTGGACAAATAAAGATTGGTATTCTATGGCAACCTTTATGTTAAGTGTTGATATTGGGAATAAGAGCAGTTATTGTAGATAAAACATGAAATCCTTAAAAGAGACTATTGATACCGCAAATATACCTAATCACGTAGCTGTGATTATGGATGGCAATGGCCGTTGGGCAAAAAAAAGAGGGTTTAACCGTATATTTGGTCATCAACATGCTATTGAATCTGTTAGGCAACTAACTGAAGCGGCTGCAGAATTAAAGGTTAACTACCTAACCATTTATACTTTTTCTACCGAAAATTGGAGCCGACCAAAAGATGAAATTGATGCATTGATGGAATTATTGGTTAGTTCTCTTGAAAAAGAAACTAAAACGCTCAACAAAAATAATATTCGTTTATTGGCTATAGGCGATTTAGACAGACTGCCTAAAGCGGTACACAAAAAATTACAAACATGCATCAATGAAACTCAATCTAATACAGGGTTGAGCTTGGTAATGGCTCTTAGTTATTCATCCAGATGGGAGATAATTGATGCAATAAAAACTATTTGTAATAAACTAAATAAAGGAGAAATTGAACTAAACGATATTGATGAACCATTTTTTTCATCGTGTCTTACAACTTCTCATATTCCGGATCCGGATTTGTTGATTAGAACCAGTGGCGAAATTAGATTAAGTAATTTCTTGTTGTGGCAATTAGCATATACTGAGTTGTATTTCACAGATGTTCAGTGGCCGGATTTTAGAAAAGAAAATTTTTTCGATGCCATTATTGATTACCAAAAAAGAGAACGTCGATTTGGTAAAACAAGTGAACAAGTTTT
>JAFGVL010000074.1 GCA_016938015.1 Paludibacteraceae bacterium | reverse complement strand
TGCCAGCCCTCTGGTGATTATATTATTCTTGTAGAGACGCAGGCCGTGCGTCTCTACTATTCCAAATTATATCCAAAGCCTTTCAACTTAATATCTTTGCTTCTCCAATCTTTTTCTACTTTCACAAATAATTCCAAAAACACTTTTTTCTCAAAAAATGTTTCCATATCTATACGGGCTTCTGTACCCACTTTTTTCAATGATTTACCACCATGACCAATGATGATTCCTTTTTGAGAATCTCGCTCTACATAAATAACCGCAGCAATTTTAATTAATCTATCGTCTTCCGTAAACGATTCAACAACCACTTCTACCGAATACGGTATTTCCTTCTCGTAATTCATCAATATTTTTTCGCGTATAATCTCGGTTACGAAAAAACGAGCCGGCTTATCGGTTAAGGCTTCTTTATCGAAAAACGCCGGCGATTCGGGCAACAATTCTTTAATTCGGCGTAAAAGGGGTTCTAAATTAAATTTATTCAATGCTGATACGGGTAAAATTTCTGCACGAGGTAACATTTGTTTCCAGTAATCTACTTTCTCTTCCAAGCGTTCTTGGTCAATTAAATCAATTTTATTCAGCACTAAAATTAAGGGAGCTGTATGTTGGTTAACCATCTCTACATAATCGGCATTCTTCTCGCTCGAATCAAACACATCGGCAACGTACAATAACACATCAGCATCTGCTAAAGCAGACTTCGAAAAACTCAACATAGACTCTTGCAAACGGTAGTTAGGTTTTAACACCCCAGGAGTATCAGAATATACAATTTGAAAATCTTCTCCATTTACAATACCCATAATACGATGGCGGGTGGTTTGTGCTTTAGATGTGATAATTGAAATTCGCTCACCCACCAAAGCATTCATCAGCGTTGATTTACCAACATTTGGGTTTCCTACTATATTTACAAATCCGGCTTTATGCATTGTTTTTTAACTAAATATGGGGCAAAGATACAGAAAAAGCATTCAGCTTGCAAGTTTATAAACTATCGCCACCATCTGATAGCTAGATTTTAAATTTAGTAAAACATAGTATAAAAAAACACGACTCAACCGAGTCGTGTTTTTTATTTTATCATTTATTATCTATTTTCCGTTGTATCCCCATTTTAAATATACTCCTCCCCATGTGAACCCACCACCAAAAGCAGTTAAAATTAGGTTATCACCCTTCTTCAGCTTAGATTCCCACTCCCATAAACACAATGGAATAGTGACACTGGAAGTATTTCCATATCGTTCAATATTAATCATTACCCGATCATAGCTCACTCCCGTTCTTTTAACAGTAGCATCAATTATACGTAAATTAGCCTGATGTGGTACCAACCAATTTATATCTTCAGAAGTCAACTTATTTTTTTCCATTACTTCAGCAGAAATGTCTGCCATATTAGTAACTGCATACTTAAATACAGGCTGTCCTTCTTGATACACAAAATGTTCTCTATTAGTTACAGTCTCAATAGAAGAAGGATAAGCAGACCCTCCTGCTTTCATATACAAATGAGGATAACCAACTCCGTCTGTACGCAAAAGAACATCCAATACACCATAATTATCATCAGTTGGTTCTAACAATACGGCTGCTGCAGCATCACCAAAAAGTGGACAAGTAGTACGATCGGTATAATCAGTTATAGAAGACATTTTTTCAGCCGAAAGAACAATTATTTTTTTATATTTTCCGGTTTTAATAAAATTAGTTCCAATTTCTAATGCATACAAAAAACCGGAACAAGCTGCTGAAATATCAAATGAAAAAGCATTTTTAATACCCACTTTCTCAGCACAAATAGACGCTGTTGATGGGAAAAGATGATCAGGAGTGGTTGTAGAACAAATAACAACTTCTATGTCTTCGGGTTTTGTATTTGTTTTTTCTAACAGCTGTTTAATAGCCTTTTCGCCCATAAACGAAACGCCTTTACCCTCACCTTTAAGAATACGACGTTCTTTAATACCAATACGAGTCATAATCCACTCATCAGTGGTATCTACCATCCGACTCAACTCTTCATTATTAAGTATATATTCAGGCACATATCCACCTACACCTGTAATTACAGCATTTATCATGGAATACTATTTATATTTTGAATTAAAAAAATTTGCCCTAAAATAAATCTAGGGCAACATAATTTTCTCTAAATCAATCACTAATTATACAGTAGCTAGCTTTTCAACAGCTAATTTGCCTCTGTAATAACCACATTCGCCACATACAGTGTGGTAAATATGCATTGCACCGCAGTTTGAACAAGCTGCTAATGTTGGAGCTACCGCTTTATCTTGTCCTCTTCGGGTGTGTTTTCTTTGTTTTGAGATTCTTCTCTTTGGATGTGCCATTTTATTGTCTATTAATTAATTATCTATATTTTTCAACTCATCCCAACGAGGGTCTGTTTCTTTTTCGTCAGGTTCTATTTCAATATTTAAATCATCATCTAAATCATCAACCGGAGCATCATAATCATCTTCGTCAGACACTTTGTGTATCAAATGCTTTTTCAACTTAGAAGTCATCACTTTGTTACAAGAACCCGGCGGATGAACATGTTTTACAGGGATACTCAAAATAATAAATTCGTATAAAAACCACGCTATATTTATTTCTCCTTCCGATTCGGGTATTATAACTATTTCATCGCTTTCTTGCGCGTAATCATTCCCAAATTTTACGTACAAATTACCTTTATACGTAATTGATTGTTCCATTTCATCCAAACATCTATCACAAGGAATTAGCACAATGCCCTCCAAATGAAAATTTAATTCGTAAGCTGTACTTGTTTTTTTTAACTTAACAAGTGCATTTACATTTCCTTTTTGAACCTCCGGACTATCGATTTTTTTAAAATAATCGTTGTCCAATTGGTACTCAAACTTATGTGTACCTTCAGAAACGGCCTTCAAGGGAATCTTATATAAATCGAACTTTCCCATGATAGTTTGGTATAATTAAAACGGTGCAAAGTTACATATTCTATTACAGAAACAAAAATTTTTATCTTTTTTTCCTGTTTTTACTATAAAAATATTCGTAGAGTTTGTATCAGGTTCCTTTTTTTCCTACATCTTACGCAATAGTATTCTAAAGGTTGTACCTGAATTTATTTCAGACTGCTTTACAAATACTTTTCCTGCATGATAATTAGTAACAATACGTTTTACAAAAGACAAGCCCAAGCCCCACCCTCTTTTTTTGGTAGTATAACCGGGGTTAAAAACGGTTTTAAATTTTGATTTCGGAATTCCCTTTCCAGTATCTTTAATATCTATCGTCACATACTCATGTAATTCGCCCACTTCAATATTAATTTTTCCTTCGCCATCCATGGCATCGATAGCATTTTTACACAGGTTTTCTATTACCCATTCAAAAAGAGAATTGTTTAGTTTTACATGTAAATCTAATGGAATATGGTAAGTAATGGTAAAAACCACTTTTTTAGAGGCTCTATTTTTTATATAAAGCACCGCCTTTTCGATAGCGCTTACCATATTTACTTCGTCGAGGGTTGGGCGCGAACCTATTTTTGAAAACCGCTCAGCAATAATACTTAACCGATTAATATCAGCACTCATCTCTGCCAATATTTTGGAGTCAATTTGCATACTTTTAAGAATTTCTGTCCATGCTAACAACGATGAAATAGGCGTTCCTAATTGATGAGCTGTTTCTTTAGAAAAACCCACCCAAATTTGATTTTGTTCTGCTTTTTTGGTTTTGGCAAAAGCGATAAATGCAATCATTAAAAAAATAACACAACTACCAATTATTATCAAAGTAAAAAAACTCAAATTTTTTATAATAAAAGATTCATCGTAATAAACAAAGTATTTTGTTAAGGGGTCTATCTCTATTGTAATGGGAGGATGCTTGTATTTTAGTTCCTTTATTTTTTCTTCAATAAATTGGTCTTTATTTTCTTCGGGCACTTCGATATTTCTTATGCCATAATCTTCATTTACAAGCTTATCATGTTGATCAACTATTACTACCGGCACCGAATTATTGCCATTTAACACTTTTAGAACCAGTGTCATATCAGCATCTTCGTCGGCAATAGCGAGTTGGCGTGTTGCCTCTGCCCACACTTCCATTTTATGCTTTTCTTCTTTGGCCAACTTATCTACCACTATTTTGGTAAAATACATAGCAACCAACACAATGCTTACTGAAAGCACTATAAAGAGCATTTTTTGTTGTTCGTATCGTTCGTATAGTTTTAACATGGCTTTTTACATCAATTTCTAAAGCAAGAAAGATAGTTACCTGTATTTATTTTCATCGGCATCTTCCAACACACTTAAATAGCTCGTGTAGCGAGATTGGCTTATTTGATGGTTTTTTACTGCCTTAATTACTTCGCAACCGGGTTCGTGTACGTGTGTACAGTTGTTATACTTGCACTTACCCGATAAAACAAAAATTTCTCTAAAATAATGCGAAACCTCTTCTGCTTTTATACCTATAGTTCCGAATCCTTTAATTCCCGGAGTATCGATAATATAGCCCCCTTCTTGCAAAGGAAACATTTCCGAAAAAGTAGTGGTATGCATCCCCTTGTTGTGGTAATCGGATATTTTATTTGTTTTCAAATGGATACTTGAATCGATGGTATTGATTAAGGTTGATTTTCCTACTCCCGAATGACCCGAAAAAAGAGTAATCTTTCCTTTGAGCATATTTTTCAACGCATCCACACCAACACCCGATAACGAAGATATTGTTGCACAAGAATAACCCAATGATGTGTACAAAGCAATTAAGGCATCGATATACTTAATTTCATCGTCGGCATAAAGATCCATTTTGGTAAATATAAGTTGCGTGGGTATACGATAAGCCTCGGCCGAAGCAAGAAAACGGTCGATAAACATGGTGGATGTTTCGGGATAATTTACCGTTACCAACAAGAATGCTTGATCGATATTAGCTGCCAAGATATGCGATTGCTTGGATAAATTTGATGCCCGACGAATGATGTAGTTTTTTCGCTCTTCAATTGTAGCAATTAAACCATAGCCTTGAGGACCCAACTCAAACAACACCCTATCACCCACGGCTAAAGGGTTAGTAGAACGTATACCTTGCAAGCGAAAAGTGCCTTTTATTTTACACTCCACCTGTTTGCCTTCGGGGGTAACCACCAAATACCAACTACCTGTATTTTTTATAACCAAACCCCTATTCATATGTACTAGTTAAAATAACAATTTATCTAAGTCGGCAAATAATCTTACACTAATCAAAAGGCTTCAGTAGCTGTAATATAAAAGTTCCCTTTGTTGTAATTTGTAAATGCATAATCAAAACGCAAATGCACCCGCGCATCGTTTAATCGATAACGCAAGCCGCCGCCATAAGAAACTTTTAATTTATTAGGGGCAACCCAATCAGTATCATACAACTGAGCTACTCCTCCAAAAACCACTCCTTTTAATCGTTTGTACAAAGGAAATCGGTACTCTGCTTGAGCCAGCACTACATTATTGGCTTTGTACATACCCTCAATAAACCCACGCATTTTATCGGGTCCACCAATAGTAGGCATCAACTGAAAAGGAGCAACGGCCGACATGCTTATACCATACAGTTGATATGCAAAGATATGGTTTTTAGCCAAAGACACATACTGTCTAACATCAAGATTTACAGTATTGATTGCAAAATCGGAAGCAAACTCTTTTGGGGCAAACCAAGTACTTAGTTTTGCAAAAAAACCTTTGTTGGGATAAAACATATTATCTCGGGTATCGAAGGTTGTTAGCAAACCCATCCCTTGAATAAAGTAGGGTGTAAAACCTTGGTAAACTTGATGGTGCGAATCAATGGAATCTTTAAATAAGGGAGATTCGTATCGCATAAAATAGTTAACACCAACCGACCACGATTTTGTGATAAATCGCTGCGGCTGAAAAGCCAACTGTACATGACGGGAGATATACTTATAACTCTCAATAGCAGCTTCGTTGGTTGAATTATAAAAAACATCGGGATAATAACGCGCTTTTATATCGGTGTAGAAATAATATTTTTTGCTTTTTGAATATATTTTAGGAGCGATATGAAAGATAAACTGGTTTTTAAACGAATAAATAGCACTATAAGAAATGCTACTAATCTTTCTCAAATTATTACTTTCAAAATAGTAGCCTCCCGCAGCACCTAAAGCCAAGCTTGTTTCAGGTTGATAGTAAGCTATAGGCACCACAATAAAACTCTTTTTACAGGTTGTGTCGGGTTCATCTGCATAAAGAAAAGCAGGGATTAGTAGCAAAAACAGCAGCGATATTTTTTTCATGGATAAATAAAAAAACCACTCCGAAAAACTCGAAATGGTATTTCTGTATAGATAAATTAGGTATAAATTACGCCATTTTTTGTGAATAACATGAATATATTGAGAGTTTAATGAACGATATTAAACGGTCATTATTTCTTTTTCTTTTGCAGTAAACAACTCATCAACTTTTTTAATGTATTTATCGTGAATTTTTTGCACACTGGCCTCGGCATCTTTTTCAATATCTTCGGACATGCCGTTTTTAATCTCTTTTTTCAAGCCTTCAATGGCATCTCTACGAGCATTACGAATACTTATGCGGGCTTCTTCACATTCGTGTTTGCATTGTTTCACCAATTCTTTACGTCGCTCTTCGGTTAAAGGAGGTATTTGTAAACGAATTACTTCTCCGTTATTCATAGGTGTAATGCCCACATTAGAATCGATAATAGCTTTTTCCACCACCGATATCATTGCTTTTTCCCACACCTGTATAGCTATTGTTCGAGCGTCGGGGGTAGTAATAGTGGCTACACCGGTTAAAGGAGTTAAATTGCCGTAGTACTCCACACGCACACCATCTAAAATTCGCACATTTGCTTTTCCTGCTCGTATATGCGCCAAAGCCTCATCTAGAAAAAGAATGGTTCCTTCCATACTTTCTTCCACCGCTTTTAAATATTCAGTTACTTCTGCCATAGTTTATCGTTTTGTAAATTGCAAAAATACAGAATGAATTTTAATATACAATAATGTACTATTAAAATATAGCAAGACTAATTTCTCACCAATGTACCAATTTTATCGCCCAAAATCACTTTTTTCAAGTTACCCTGCTTATCCATATCAAAAACATAAATGGGCATATTGTTTTCTTTACACATGGTAGTGGCTGTTAAATCCATTACCTTGAGATTGCGGTTATAAATCTCATCGTAAGTTATCTCGTTAAATTTGGTGGCTGTTTTGTCTTTTTCGGGATCAGCCGTATAAATACCATCAACACGGGTGCCTTTTAACATTATATCAGCTTCAATTTCGATAGCTCGAAGCGATGAACCGGTATCGGTTGTAAAAAACGGATTTCCGGTTCCGGCCGAAAAAATGGCTACTTCTCCTTTGTCTAAACTTTCAATGGCCTTTTGTTTGCTGTAAAATTCGCCTATGGGTTCCATACGAATAGCCGTAAGCACACGTACTTTTACTCCTTTACTTTCTAGCGCCGAGCTCAACGCCAAGCTGTTAATTACAGTTGCGAGCATACCCATTTGGTCGCCTTTTACGCGGTCAAATCCTTTAGCCGCTCCACTCAATCCTCGAAAAATATTACCTCCGCCTATTACTATACCCACCTGTACTCCTAACTCTACAATTTCTTTTATTTGTTGAGCATATTCATCCAAGCGTTTTTCATCAATTCCGTGTTGTTTTTCTCCCATCAGCGACTCTCCGCTTAGCTTTAATAAAATGCGTTTATATGTTACCATGACTTTGTTATTTTGGAACAAAAGTAAAAAATGGAGAACACAAATAACACAAATAACACAAATTTTCACAAATATATTTCTACGAAACACTTCTTAACTCCTTTTTTGGATGGGAACATAACATATAACATCAACTTTCTTTTGTATCAATTTGTGTTATTTGTGTTATTTGTGTTCAACTATTTAAATTTTATTCACTAATTTTGACACCTTTGTCAAACATCTTTGTCAAATACAACAAGTAACATGAATTTAACCAAAGAACCCGATAAAGAACAACGAATATACTCGGCAGCTCACAGTGTTTTTTTAAAAAAAGGGCTTTCGGAAACCACCATGCAAGATATTGCCGATGAAGCCGGAATAAGTCGAACTGCGCTTCATTATTACTTTAGGAACAAGGATAAATTATTCGAAACATTTTTTACAGATGCTATCAATAATATTATTCCAAAAATAAACGAAACAATTAACAAAGACTTACCTCTTACAGAAAAAATTGTGGAGATAGCCAATAATTACCTCGATTTATTGTACCACAATCAATTACTTCCGGGCTTTGTAGCTTCGGAAATACAAAGAGACCCAACTGCCATTATCGCTTTTATCAAACAAAAATCGGAGGTAATAAATTTCAGTTCC
>JAFGVL010000073.1 GCA_016938015.1 Paludibacteraceae bacterium | reverse complement strand
TTTAATACTGCTTCCAGATACAATCCGGTGCCTCCACAAAGAATGGGTTGTTTGTTCCTTGAGCAAATGTCGGTATATGCTTTTTCGAAATCGTGTTGAAATTCGTATACATTGTATTTATAACCGGCGTTTACTCTATCAATTAAATGGTAAGGAATAAATTTGCCATTTACGGTGTACTCGTTTAAATCTTTTCCGGTACCAATGTTCATTTCTTTGTAAACCTGACGTGAGTCGGCACTTATAATTTCACCATTTATAGCTGCTGCTAAATGTGTTGCAACATTTGTTTTCCCACTCGCTGTTGGTCCTAATAGAGTTATTAAATTCATTTCATTTCTTTTTGAAATAATTTGAAATAATTTATTGATACAACTCTCTTTTCACTCTTTATAAAATCCTGATTCAGAGTGTTATCTTAATTTATTTCTTTCGTAATGTTTGGTAACATAGCATACAAATATAATAATTGAAACAACAGCGGCGAAAGCACCCAAGAAAAAAACCAACGAATAGCTGTATGTGTCACCAATTTGTGCCCCAAAGAGTAAACCAATACCAATACCTATGTCCCAAGTGGTCATATAAGTGGAATTGGCAGTACCTCTTTTATTGTTGGGAGCTAAATTTACAAATAAGGTGTTCATGGCAGGAAATAACATGCCATATCCTAGCCCCAATAGTAAGGCAGTAAAATTGAAAAGGATAGGGATAATACTTGTAGATAAAACATATCCGTATTTTGAAGCGCCTAATAAAACTAAGCCTATAAAGCAAATAAAAATTCCAAGAGCAATTACTTGTGTTACTTTACCTCTATCTGTTTGTTTGCCCGAAAAAATACGTGATAACACCATGCCTACTGCCATTAATGAATAAAACCAACCGCTGTCTATACCTAACCCGAGTTCTTTTGAGTAAATAGATATGTAGCTGGTAATAAGCCCATAAGGTATGCCTAAAAGCAATAAACTGCTTCCGGCAGGTAAGCCATTGAACAAAATAAATCGATCCCATGATAAGGGTTGGTGTTCTACCGGTTCTCTTTTAGGAGCTTTAATAAAAGTAGTTCCAATAAAAAAAGCCACTATACCTAATATAAAGGCCATGTAAAAAACGGCATGATAACCGTGGTATTTTTGAATATATACAGCCACCATTGGGCCAATAGCCATGGCAACTGTATTGGCAATGCCGTATATGCCCAGCGCTTCGCCTCTGCGTTTGGCCGGCGAAATATCTATTACTAAGGTATTGGCGGTTACCGTAAGTGCCCCGAATGAAAATCCGTGTAGAATCCGAAAAAATACAAAGAGCAGTAAACTGCTTGCTAACGGATACCCTTCAAAACACAATACAAATATTGCCAGTGCTATTACATAGAGTTTTTTTCTGTTTAGTTTATCTACCAAATAACCACCAAAAGGTCTAAACATAAAAGCAGCAATGGTATAGCATGCCATTACCGCACCCGTAATTATTTTGTCTGTTTGAAACGTATCAATCAGATAAAGTGCCATTATGGGTAATAAAGAATAAAATCCAAAAAAATACAGAAAATTTGCCGAGCAAGCCGCTATAAAACTACTGTTAAAGAGTTTTTCATCATTTTCTAAACTCATTTTTGTGTGGTATAAATATATGTACAAAAAAAAGTCCCGAGAATAGTACTCGGGACTTTTCCTCTTTATAGATTTGTTATTTTACAGTATCCATATGAGCAATAAGGTCAAGTACTTTGTTAGAATAACCCCATTCGTTGTCATACCAAGAAACTACTTTTACAAAGTTGTCATTTAAAGCGATACCTGCACCTGCATCAAAAATTGAAGTGCGAGCATCTGTTGTAAAGTCGGTTGAAACAACTGAATCTTCAGTATATCCAAGTATCCCTTTCATAGAACCTTCAGAAGCTTTAATTATGGCTTTTTTGATATCTTCATAGGATGTTGATTTTTCTAAGCGAACAGTTAAGTCAACTACAGAAACATCAGCTGTTGGAACACGAAAAGCCATACCGGTTAATTTACCGTTTAAGGCAGGAATAACTTTACCTACTGCTTTAGCTGCACCGGTAGAAGAAGGAATAATATTTCCTAGAATAGAACGACCACCTCTCCAATCTTTAGCTGATGGTGCATCTACTGTTTTTTGAGTATTTGTAGCAGCGTGTATAGTTGTCATTAAACCTTCAACGATACCAAAATTATCGTTTAAAACTTTAGCAACAGGTGCTAAACAGTTAGTAGTACAAGAAGCGTTAGATACGATATCCATATCTTTTTTGTATGCTTCTAAGTTAACACCACATACAAACATAGGTGCATCAGCAGAAGGAGCAGAGATAATTACTTTTTTAGCTCCACCTTTTAAGTGAGCAGATGCTTTATCGATAGTAGTGAAAACGCCTGTAGATTCAACAACGTAGTCAGCACCGGCAACACCCCAACCAATAGCTGAAGGATCTTTTTCAGCGAAGAAAGCAACTTCTTTACCGTTTACAATTAATTTACCGTTTTTGTTTTCTGCAGTTCCGTTAAATCTACCGTGAACAGTATCATAGTTCAACATGTAAATTAAATAGTCAAGATCCAAAAATGGATCATTAACTGCTACTACTTGAATGTCTTTTCTTTCTTGAGCGGCTCTAAAAACCAAGCGTCCGATACGGCCAAAACCGTTAATACCTACTTTAATCATGTTTTTATTGTTTAAAAAATTAATAGTTAAATTGAAAAATCGAACAAAATTACAAAAATTTTATGGCTGTACAACATAAAAAAAGGAAATTTTAGTGAAAAATTTCCTTAATAAATGGCATTGTTTTATGCAAAAAATATAATGCTGTTTAATACCGGATTATGTGTGTGAAAAATATTAACTAAGCGGTTGATTTGTAGATGAGTTTTGTGAGTACCCTCCATGTCCGGGACAGTTACTACCACCTCCATGTGACGATTTGCATGAGCCTAAAAATAGAATCATACTTATTAATGCGATGTATAAAATTGTTGTTAATTTTTTCATATTTTTTATTTATCTAACAATTGACGTTGATAAATGTTCATTTTATGCGTGTTGATATGTAGATTGTTGGTTATTTTGTCCGTATCCGGCTCCTCCTGGGCACCCGCAACCTGTATTGCAAGAGTTTGATAGAAGTGTAACTAGTATAATTAATACTAGTATTAATGTTTGTTTCATACTGTACTAGGTATAATAAAATATTATTTTTAACAAAATTAATTGTTTATAGGTATTTATCGTGCAATTTTTATAAAAAATGTAAAATTATTTTTTAATGCAAAACAAATGCCGAAATTTTCATTCAATTTATCTTTTTGTAACACCTACTAATTTTGCAGCTATTTCTATCGCTAATTGTTTTAATTCTTCGTGTTGATTTGGTTTAATACTCATCTTAGCTTCAAACGATCCACACATTTCCCATTGCATTTGGTTGGCAAGTTCAGTTAATTCTTTTATTGCAACACCCGCCCAAGTAAAAGAGCCAAAACATCCGAAAACGCGGTTCTTTATTCCTCTTGTTTTAATTTTCGTTACTAAATCGGCTGCTTTTGGGTATAGTTCGTTGCTGTAAGTTGGGCTACCAATAAGTAAACCTTTGTATTTAAATATGTCTGCCAATACGTACGAGGGGTCTGATTTAGAAAGATTGTGTATTACAATATTTTTTACTCCGGCTTCCGAAAGGTACGAAGCAACAATTTCTGCCATTTGTTCGGTGTTGCCATACATCGATCCGTAGGCAATTACAACGCCATTTTCTCCTTCGTAAGAACTGAGTTTTTGGTACATACTAACTACTCCTGTAATTTTTTCAGTCCATACAGGTCCGTGGGTAGAACATATCATGTCAATTTTTATTCCTGCCAGTTTTTGTAAGGCTTTTTGTACCGGTACGCCGTATTTCCCAACAATGTTTGCATAGTACCGAATCATTTCGTCCCAATACAAATCTGTAACTAATTCGGAATCTAATACTCCGCCATTCAACGCTCTAAATGTTCCAAAAGCATCGCCCGAAAATAAAGTGCAAGTTGTTTTATCATAGCTCATCATGGTTTCGGGCCAATGAACCATAGGGGTAAGAAAAAATTGCAATTCGTGTTTTCCTAGCGTAAGGGTATCATTATCTTTTATTTCGCATACGCTATCATTGATGCTATAAAAACCTTCTATCATACCCAGCGTTTTGGCGTTGCCAATAATTTGGACTTCGGGATACTCTCTACGAATCATTTTTATGGAGCCTGAGTGGTCGGGTTCCATGTGGTTGATAATTAAATAGTCAAGTTTTCTCCCATTTAAAATACTAGCTATTTTAGCTATATATTGTTCTGAAAATGAAATTTCAACAGTGTCTATCAGCGCTGTTTTCTCATCTAGTATTAAATACGAATTATACGAAACGCCATAAGGCAGAGGCAACATATTTTCAAACAAATGAGTTTTTCTGTCGTTTACGCCTACGTAAAAAATGTCGTTGTTTAATTTTTTAGCCATACTAAAGAGCAATTATTTTGAGTTTGACGGATTATTTTTTAAAGCATTTATAATCAACCAACAACCCCATATAATAAATGGAATGCTGAGTATTTGTCCCATATTTAGCAACAGGTTTTGTTCAAAGCTTTCTTGATTATTTTTGATGAATTCGAGTAAAAAACGAGTGCCAAAAATGATTAACAGAAATGTGCCGAAAATCAATCCTTTACGTTCGTAGGCCCTCTTTTTCCAATACATAAAAGAAGTTACACCTAAAGCAACAAGACAATATAAAATTTCGTAAATTTGAGTGGGATGTACGGGTAAACCGCCAGAACCGCCTTCGGCAATGGGTTTGTGCCAAGTGTAATCGCGTACAAATTCAAAACCCCACGCCAAATTAGTTGGTTCTCCGTATATTTCTGAATTCATTAAATTACCAAAACGAATGCAAGCTCCAACAAAGGCTACAGGTATTACTAAACGGTCGAATATCCAGATAAATCCTTTTTTTGTAACATTACGGTTGTATAAATACATTGACACTAAAATACCAAATGCTCCACCATGACTGGATAAACCGCCTTCCCACACCTTTAAAAGGTTGAGCGGGTGACTGATATATCCTTCTTGCAAAACACCATTACTGTCTACCCAATCAAACCAATGCTCGTAAAATAAACAATGACCCAAACGAGCTCCTATAATAGTACCCACAAACATATAGATGAAAATTTTATCGGCCCAATCGGCTCCTCCGTTTTCGTTTTTAAAAATACGACTAATCAGTTCAAATCCGATTAAAAAACCAACTCCCCACATAAGTCCGTACCAACGAACCTCACGTCCGAATAGTTCAACTATAACAGGGTTAACATCCCATACGATTGATTGTAACATATCCTTTGAATTTAATTACGATTGTCCGTGACAATTTTTATATTTTTTCCCGCTTCCGCAAGGACAAGGGTCGTTGCGCCCAACCTTTTTTTCTACATGTATGGGTTGAGTAACTTGTTGTTGGCGAGTATCTTGTTGTGATCCGTCTTGCATAGGAGCACGAGCTAATTCGTCTTTTTGTGTACGGTACTTGCTATAATCCTGACGTCTTTCTTGTCGTGCTTGTTGTACCTGTTCCGGTTCACGCATAGGAATTTGTCCGCGCATTAATATAGACATCGATTTACGGTTAATGGTATCAATCATGGTTTTAAATAAATTGAATGATTCCAGTTTGTAAATCAAAAGTGGGTCTTTTTGTTCGTAAGTGGCGTTTTGCACAGAGTTTCTTAATTCGTCCAACTCACGTAAGTGCTCTTTCCAAGCTTCATCAATAATATATAGTAGAATAATCTTTTCAAACGATTTTACTACTTCTTTTCCTTCCGATTTGCACGCTTCGGCTAAGTTAACAGTGATATTAAACGTCCGTTTACCATCGGTAACAGGAACTAAAATGTTTTCATATTGTTGTCCTTTTTCTTCGTATACTTGTTTGATAATTGGGTATGAAATGCTTGCCAATTTCTCCATTTTTCGTTTAAATGCTTCTAAAACAGCAGTATCTACTTTGTCAATAAGTACAGGCAATTTTTCTGTTTTAAATTCTTCTGCCGAAAAAGGAATATCTAAACTGAAGGTAGAAATAAGCTCCAGCGATAAGCCTTCATAGTCGTTAGAATCGTAATAACTTTCAACAATGTTAGAAGCTGTATCATACACCATATTCGAAATATCTACTCCAATTCGTTCGCCCATTAAAGCATGGCGGCGTTTGGAATAGACCACTTCGCGTTGCGAATTCATAACATCATCGTATTCCAACAAGCGTTTACGTATGCCGAAATTATTTTCTTCCACTTTCTTTTGAGCTCTTTCTATGGAATTTGAAATCATCTTATGTTGAATAACTTCTCCTTCTTCAAAGCCCAGTTTATCCATAACTCCTGCAATACGTTCCGATCCGAAAAGACGCATCAAATCATCTTCCAACGAAACAAAGAAAATAGAAGACCCCGGGTCTCCCTGACGACCGGCACGCCCGCGTAACTGTCTATCTACACGTCTGGATTCATGGCGTTCGGTACCTAAAATGGCTAAACCTCCGGCGGCTTTTACTTCGGCCGATAATTTGATGTCGGTACCACGACCCGCCATGTTTGTAGCAATTGTAACGGTTCCTGTTTGTCCGGCTTGTGCTACAATATCGGCTTCTTTTTGGTGCAGTTTGGCATTTAATACATTGTGTCTAATTTTGCGTTGAGTAAGCATTCGGGCTAATAATTCCGATATTTCTACAGAGGTAGTACCCACCAAAACAGGTCTTCCTGCTTCCACTAAGTTTACAATTTCTTGTATTACCGCATTGTATTTTTCTCGTTTGGTACGGAAAACTTTGTCTTCCATATCATTTCTAGAAATTGGTTTATTGGTTGGAATAACCACTACGTCTAATTTGTAGATATCCCATAACTCACCCGCTTCTGTTTCGGCAGTACCGGTCATACCGGCAAGTTTGTGGTACATGCGGAAATAGTTTTGGAGCGTAATAGTAGCAAATGTTTGTGTGGCTGCTTCAACGGTTACTCGTTCTTTGGCTTCGATGGCTTGGTGTAAACCGTCGGAATAGCGACGACCTTCCATTACACGCCCTGTTTGTTCATCCACTATCATTACCTTATTGTCAATCACCACATATTCTACATCTTTTTCAAATAAAGTATAGGCTTTAAGTAGTTGGTTAACAGTATGTACTAATTCAGATTTTACGGCATAGCGTTGTAATAAATCGTCTTTTTTAGCTTGTTTTTCGTCGGCAGAAATTGCTTGTTTTTCGATGTCGGCAATTTCGCTTCCAACATCAGGTAACACAAAGAAATTAGGGTCGTCCGAAGCTCCGGTTAATGCGTCAATACCTTTATCGGTTAATTCGATGCTGTTGTGTCTTTCATCTATCACAAAATAAAGTGGATCAGTTGCAATATGCATATTGCGGTTGTTCTCGGCAATATAAAATTCTTCTGTTTTAATTAACAAGTGTTTATTGCCTTGTTCACTTAAGAACTTAATCAACGGATTGTTTTTAGGTAAGCCTTTGAACGAACGAAACAAGGCCAACGCACCTTCTTCTTGTTCTTTTTTGTTATCCGATTTTAATAGGCGTTTTGCTTCCGTTAAGTAGTTGGTGGCTAAGCTGCGTTGTAACGCAACCAGTTTTTCTATGCGGGGGCGAAGTTCTTCAAACAGTTGGTCTTCGCCTTTTGGTACCGGTCCGGAAATGATTAATGGGGTACGAGCATCATCAATCAATACCGAGTCTACCTCATCCACAATAGCGTAATTATGTTTGCGTTGAACCAGGTCGAGTGGTGAAGTGGCCATATTGTCTCGTAGGTAATCGAAGCCAAATTCGTTGTTGGTACCGAAGGTTATATCTGCTTCGTAAGCAGCACGTCGGTTATCGGAGTTTGGTTGGTGTTTGTCAATACAATCTACACTTAAACCGTGAAACATATATAAAGGACCCATCCATTCGGAGTCACGTTTTGCTAAGTAATCATTTACTGTTACCATGTGAACGCCATTGCCGGTTAGGGCATTTAAAAATACGGGGAGTGTAGCTACTAATGTTTTACCTTCTCCGGTTGCCATTTCGGATATTTTACCTTTGTGTAAAGCTACCCCTCCAATAAGTTGCACGTCGTAATGGCACATTTCCCATTTTATTTTACTGCCACCGGCAGTCCATTCGTTATGATAAATGGCTTTATCTCCTTCAATGGTTACAAAATCGAATTTGGCTGCCAATTCGCGGTCAAAGTCATTTGCAGTAACAGAGGTTTGTTCGTTTTCTTTAAATCTGCGAGCTGTTTCTTTTGCAATGGAAAACGCTTCCGGCAAAGCTTCATCTAATGCTTGTTCGTATTTTTCAAGAATTTGTTTTTCCAGTTTATCAATTTCGTTGTAGTATTTTTCGCGATTATTGATATCGATGCTTTCAATTTCGGTTTTAATCTCTGCTATACGGTTCTTTTCAACACTAACACTGTCTTGAATTTTATTTTTTATTTCTTGGGTGCGATGACGCAATTCGTCGTTGGTAAGTTTTTCTATGGATGGGTAAGTGCTATGAATTTTTTCGATATAAGGCATTATTTCTTTTAAATCGCGTTGCGATTTGTTTCCTAACAGTTTACCTAGAAGCTTATTAAATCCCATGATATGTTAATTTTTTAAATAATAATTATTAATTTGTGCCTTACATAGTCAAAAAACAATCCAAACAGAAAAGTATGACAAAAAGACGGTTTTTTTTTGAATCACGCAAAGATAACAAAAAAGCCACTTCCAAAAAGGAAATGGCTTTAAAAATATATTAATTGTTAGCTATTAATTAACAACTATTTAGGTGTTCATACCACCACAAACATGAATTACCTGACCGCTAACATAACTTGACAAATCGGAGGCAAGGAATAAGGTTGCTTTTGCTACTTCATCCGGAGTACCACCACGTTTTAATGGAATTTTTGATTCCCATTCTTTTTTTACATCTTCAGGTAAAACTCCAGTCATTTCAGTGATAATAAAACCCGGAGCAATAGCATTATGACGAATTCCTCGTAATCCCATTTCTTTAGCAGCAGATTTAGTAAATCCAATAATACCAGCTTTTGAAGCTGAATAATTACATTGGTTAGCATTGCCGGATACTCCTACAACAGAACTCATGTTAATTACACTTCCCGAAGCTTGTTTCCACATAATTGGTTGCACTGCTTTTGTAAAATTAAATACAGATTTTAAGTTTACGGCAATTACAGCATCCCATTGATCTTCAGTCATTCTTTTTAATGCGCCATCCTTTGTTATACCTGCATTATTTACTAGTATATCAATACGACCAAATTCTTCAGCTATAGCATTAACTACTTTTTCAGTATCGTCAAAACTGGCTGCGTTAGAAGCATAGCCTTTTGCTTTAACACCTAAAGCTGCTATTTCTTTTTCAGTTGCTTTTCCGTTCTCATCTATCACTAAATCTGTAAATGCAATAGCAGCACCTTCGCTGGCTAGTTTAAGTGCGATGGCCTTACCAATGCCTCTTGCGGCTCCTGTTACAAGAGCCACTTTCCCGTTTAATAATCCCATAGTTTTTTTGTTTTTAAAGTAAATTTTACGACCGCAAAAATAAACATTTATTATGAAGCAGAGAAACTATTTATAAACATGTGAGCATAAAAAAAGAGCGAAACTTATGTAACGCTCTTCTATAAAAGGTATTTTAAGATTTATTGATCTATGATGCAATCGTCTAAGGCATATTTTTTTGCAACTAAAGTAGGTTCAGCATTCGAGGTGTCGAATTGAAATTTTGCCCAACCTACATACCACACATCACCTACTAAAAATTTCACACCAACGTACGCCGGATTCATGTGAGCTTGGTCAAAATACGCAGCACTGTTAACTGTCCAACTTGTTTCTTGTACTCTTTTTCTAATAACTTGTACATATGATGGTTGGAAACTGAGAGGCAAACTCGGATTAGCAGTTACTATATCTAAGGGTTGTAAAAACATGCTGTAAGCGGTATTTGAGTTAATCAAAACTTGAGTGCTGTTAAGCGGAAATAAATAACCAATCATTACTTCTGGAGAGCCATCTGTTATTGTAGTGTTAAATTCCACTTTAAAATCACTTATCCCATCGTTATTCATGTCTACAGGTAAGGCAAGTGGGGTAACTCTATTGCTTACATCTGTAACATCATCTGTTTTTGAACAAGAAATACTGAAAACGGTAAGTAAAAGAACTAGTAAGAATGGTTGTGTTTTCATCCGAATATTTTTTTAATTAAAATTGAGTTTTATAATTAATTTAAGGTAGATTAAAAAACTGCGAATTGTTGATATGCAAAAATATAAAAATCTTTCATTCAAAATGTTAAAATCAAAAAAAAATAGAAAACTATAGGTAGATAGTCACGGTTTGAAACTTTTTTCAATAAAAAAAGGCGACAATAGCCGCCTTTTAAAAGAAAAAGAAAAATTATTTTACATACATTTTACAAGTTCCTGTTTGATTTCCTGCTTGAATGCCCACAATATAAAAACCTTGTAATCCATCGGTGTTTATTAAAACTGTGTTTTTTCCGGCAGCGGTTTCGCCTATTGGTAATGAAGAAACAAGCTTGCCCGATGAGTTGGCAATAAAAATAAATACTTCATCAACAGCTTCTTCCAAAATAAATTCTAACTCGCCAAAATTAACCACCGGATTAGGAGATATATTCATATCTATTAAAATGTGGTTGTTTTCTGTACTTTCGTTATTTTCAACTCTTCCCGCGTTGTTGTTTGCTAAGCTACTTAAACTTATTGCTATTAAGCTAAGTATTACAACTAGTTTTTTCATGTGTGTGTTATTAAAATGTTGGGGTAGAGTCTGTCAATATCTATATTGTTTTAAGTGTTAGAATTAATTTTTACCTAAAAAACGAATGTTTATTGAATTTATTGTTTAATTAAAACATTTTTTTTTAGATTTTGTTCATAGGTTATTTAATAATGATTGAGTTTAAGCTAAGAATAATCTGAAAATAAGCAGTATAAAAAAAAGATGCTTGCATCAGCATAAAATATATTTTCTCAATTTTTATTCCTAAGCTAAAATCTTACCTTTGCAACTCATTATAAAATACCTCATTGAACGTATGATTTTATTCTTTAAAACGCCCGAAAAAAACATCTTAGCAGTAGATGTTGTAAGCAATTTTGATAACAATGCTATTAATAAGCTCTGTTGGCTTTTTGGTAATGCAGAACATGTGCAAAGCGATGCAATAAACGGTTGGTTTGTAGGTCCTCGTCGAGAAATGATTACGCCTTGGAGTACCAATGCTGTGGAGATTACTCAAAATATGGGTTTGGGTGGAATTCAACGTATTGAAGAATACTATCCTGCGAAAGATGAAAATGAAAACCACGACCCGATGTTGCAACGTATGTACAACGGTTTGAATCAAGATACCTTTACTATTAAGAAGCAGCCTGAACCGATACTTGAAATTGATGATATAGCTGCCTACAATCAACAAGAAGGATTGGCGTTGAGTGCTGATGAAATTGGGTATTTGAATGAGGTAAGCAAAAAATTAGGACGTAAGCTGACTGATAGTGAGGTGTTTGGGTTCTCGCAAGTGAATTCAGAACACTGTCGTCATAAAATATTTAACGGAACCTATATTATTGATGGAGAGGAAAAAGAAAGTTCGCTGTTTAAATTAATTCGCAAAACGTCGGAAGTAAATCCGAACAATCTAGTGTCTGCCTATAAAGATAATGTGGCGTTTAACGCCGGCCCTAAAATTGAACAATTTGCACCTGCTTCTGCCGAAACATCCGATTTTTTTGAAACTAAGCAATTTAAATCGGTTATTTCTTTGAAAGCCGAAACACATAATTTTCCCACTACCGTTGAACCATTTAATGGTGCGGCTACCGGTACGGGTGGCGAAATTCGTGACCGCTTGGGTGGTGGTAAAGCATCGTTACCTATTGCCGGAACGGCAGTGTATATGACTTCTTATCCACGTACCGAAGAGGGTCGCTCGTGGGAGAAAAATTTGTTTGCACGTAATTGGCTGTATCAAACACCGGAGCAAATTCTGATCAAAGCATCTAATGGGGCCAGCGATTTTGGAAATAAATACGGTCAGCCGCTTATTTGTGGGTCTCTATTGACTTTTGAACATACAGAAAATAACAAAAAATACGGCTACGACAAGGTAATTATGTTGGCCGGAGGTGTGGGTTACGGAAAAATGACCGACAGCTTAAAAGGTACGCCCGAAAAAGGACAAAAAGTGGTAGTGCTGGGTGGCGATAACTACCGCATCGGTATGGGTGGCGGCGCTGTTTCGTCGGTTGATACCGGCCAATTCGATAATGCTATCGAGTTGAATGCAGTACAACGAGCCAACCCCGAAATGCAAAAACGTGCAGCTAATGTGATTCGTGCTCTATCCGAGAGTGATACTAATCCGATAGTATCTATACACGACCATGGTGCAGGCGGACACCTAAACTGTTTGTCTGAGTTGGTTGAAGCAACAGGGGGTAAAATAGATATGAGTAAACTGCCTGTGGGCGATCCAACTCTTTCTGCTAAAGAAATTGTAGGCAATGAGAGTCAGGAGCGTATGGGCTTATTGGTGGATGAAAAATACATCGATCACATTCGCAAAATTGCGGAGCGAGAGCGTTCGCCTATGTATGTGGTGGGCGAAGCTACTGGCGATATGCAATTTACGTTCGAACAAGCCGACGGTAAATGTCCGATTGATATGCCTTTAGATTATATGTTTGGAAAACCTCCACGCACAGTAATTACTGATACTACAATTAAAGAAAAATTTGCTCCTCTAAAAACGGAAGAAAGCAAAATCAACGAATATATTGAGCAAGTGCTCCAATTGGAATCGGTGGCTTGTAAAGATTGGTTAACCAATAAAGTAGACCGCTCGGTAACAGGAAAAATAGCTAAACAACAATGTGTCGGTGAAATTCAATTACCGTTAAATGATTGTGGAGTAGTGGCGTTGGATTATCGCGGACAAGCAGGTATTGCTACTTCTATCGGTCATGCGCCTTTAGCAGCAATGATTAATCCGGCCTCAGGCTCTATTTTAGCTATTGCTGAGTCTTTAACCAACATTGTGTGGGCTCCGCTTGCCGAAGGATTGGATAGTGTTTCGTTGAGTGCCAATTGGATGTGGCCTTGTAAAAATCCGGGTGAAGATGCACGTTTGTATAAGGCAGTAGAGGCTTGTAGCGAATTTGCTTGTGAATTGGGCATTAACATACCTACCGGAAAAGATTCCTTATCCATGACCCAAAAATATGGCGAAGAAAAAGTTTTTTCTCCCGGAACGGTTATTATTTCAGCCGGTGCGGAAGTCTCGGATGTGAAAAAAGTTATTTCGCCCGTATTGGTTAATCATCCAAACTCAGCTGTTTTGCACATCGATTTTTCGTTTGATGGACATAAGTTGGGTGGTTCGTCTTTAGCGCAAGTATTAAATAAGCTAGGAGAAGAAGTACCCACTGTTAAATACCCTGAATATTTTCGCGATGCCTTTAATACAATACAAGAACTAATTAATTGCGACTTGGTTTTGGCCGGTCACGATATTTCGGCCGGAGGTTTGCTTACTGCCTTGTTAGAAATGACTTTTGGTAATGTAGAAGGTGGATTGGAAGTAAATTTAGATGCCATAGAAGAGAATGATTTAGTGAAAATTCTTTTTGCCGAAAATTCGGGTGTATTGATTCAGGTTGCCGATAAAAAAGCTGTTCAAAAAATATTGCAAGATAATGGTATAGGTTATGCCGTAATTGCTCAACCATCGGAAGAACGCCACGTAATGGTGCAAAAAGATGGCGTAAGTTATCAATTTGGCATTGATTACCTGCGTGATTTATGGTTTAAAACTTCGTATTTGTTAGACAGAAAACAAAGTGGAACGGCATGTGCTGCCGAACGGTTTGAAAACTATAAACAACAACCGCTTCAATTTCATTTTAATAAAAACTTTAGCGGAAAATTAGCACAATATGCTATTACCCCTGACCGTAAAGATAAATCAGGCATTAAAGCCGCCATTATTCGTGAAAAAGGAACTAACGGAGAACGAGAAATGGCTTATTCCATGTACTTAGCCGGATTCGATGTGAAAGATGTACACATGACCGATTTAATAAGTGGTCGTGAGAACTTGGAAGATATCAACCTGATTGTATTTTGTGGAGGTTTTTCCAATTCCGATGTGTTAGGTTCAGCCAAAGGATGGGCCGGTGGTTTCTTATACAACGAAAAAGCAAAAAAAGCGTTGGAAAATTACTATGCTCGTCCGGATACCTTGAGTTTAGGTATTTGTAATGGTTGTCAGTTGATGGTAGAACTCAATTTATTAAACCCGGAACACGATGAACGTCCACGGATGTTGCACAACGATTCGCATAAATTTGAATCAAACTTTGTAGGGTTAACTATTCCTTCCAATCAATCAGTTATGTTTAGTTCTTTATCGGGTAGTAAATTAGGAATATGGATTGCACACGGTGAGGGTAAATTCTACTTGCCAAAAGCAGAGAAAGAATATAACATTATAGCCAATTATTCTTACGAAGGATATCCGGCAAATCCAAACGGATCGGATTATAATGTAGCGGGTATTTGTTCCAAAGACGGAAGACATTTAGCAATGATGCCGCATTTGGAGCGTGCTATTTTTCCATGGCAATGGGCGCATTATCCGTTAAATCGTAAACAAACAGACCAAATAACCCCTTGGATAGAAGCATTTGTAAATGCACGAGTTTGGGTAGAAGGTAAATTAAAATAAATTTTGTAGGGGCGAATTGCATTCTCCCAATAAAATAAACATTAAAAAACCTAATGAATTATGGAAATTGTTGAAATGTTTACAACATATGGGAGTTTTACCATTCTAATTTTATTAGGTATAGGGTATTTTATTAAGAGAGTTTTTGATAATAAGTCAAAACAAATTGAAATAAAAAGTTCTGTATATCATCAAAATAGAATAAATGTAATTAATAATTTTTTTGAAATATATACTAAAGCTAAAGTTACATTTGAACTAATTACTATTCCGGAAATAAAAAATTTTTCTTGTGAAATGCTTGACGATTTATTGTCTTCTCACATTGATAATCTTAATAAATCAACTTATTATCGATATTTATATTCTAAAAATGAATTAAAGTATTTTAAACAAATAATTAAAAATACAAAGGATGTTCATGATTTTATGAAAAAAATAAAAGATCAATGTCTTGATAATTCTTTGACAATAAAGCACAGTGAAATGGAGAGTTTTAGGAAATCCAGATTTGAAAAAAATGAAGAATTAATAATAGCATTAAACGAAGAGATTAGAAAATCATACTTGTAAAAATGAAAACCCGTCGGTCCATACGCCTAAAAGGATACGATTATGCGCAAGAAGGTGTATATTTCATTACAATTTGTACATTTGATAAACAATGGTTATTTGGAAATGTGGTTGATGGAGTAATGAAATTGAATAAATTGGGACAGGTTGCATATGATGAATGGCAAAATACAACAACGGTTCGTTCTAATGTAATTTTACATGATTTTGTTGTGATGCCCAATCATATTCATGGTATCATCGAAATAACCGGTAGGGGCGAATTGCATTCGCCCACGAATGAATGGGAACAAAATAAAAATGAATGTATAAAGGGCGAATGCAATTCGCCCCTACAGTCACCGTCGCAAACAATTGGTGCGATTGTGCGGGGATATAAATCGGTGGTAACACGATGGGCACGCCAGAATACTTGCAATAAAACCATTTGGCAACGCAATTATTACGAACATATTATCCGCAATTATATATCGTTTTTAAAAATATCAGATTATATACAAGATAATCCCAATAATTGGGAACAAGATAAATTTAATTCGTAGGGGCGAATTGTATTCGCCCAAAATAAAATATGGCAGAAAATTCATTACTGGAAAAATTAGAAGGGCTTCAACATAAATTTGAAGAAATATCTACCTTAATTACCGATCCGGCTGTAATAGCAGACCAAAAACGCTATGTTAAGCTGAATAAGGAATACCGCGATTTAGAAAAAATTTTGGATGTTCAAAAAGAATATAAAACGATGCTTCGTACTATAGAAGAAGCAAAAGAAATTCTTGATGGTGAAACTGACTCCGAGATGCGTGAAATGGCAAAATCGGAATTAGATGACTTAATGCCGCGCATTCCTCAATTTGAAGAAGAAATAAAGTTGCTTTTAGTTCCTTCAGATCCTGAAGATGGAAAAAATGCCATACTCGAAATTCGTGGAGGTACCGGTGGCGATGAGGCTGCAATTTTTGCAGGCGATTTGGCACGTATGTATCAAAAATATGCCGAGTTGAAAGGATGGCGCATGGAAGTGAGTAGCTTATCTGAGGGTACTATTGGCGGTTTTAAAGAAATTGTTTTTGCGGTTACCGGAGAGAATGTGTACGGTACATTAAAATACGAGTCGGGTGTGCATCGGGTGCAACGAGTTCCCGTTACAGAAACCCAAGGACGGGTACACACCTCTGCCGCTACAGTTGCTGTACTTCCCGAAGCAGATGAGTTTGATGTAGAAATAAAAGAAGGGGAAATTAAATGGGATACTTTTCGTTCGGGAGGTGCCGGCGGACAGAATGTAAACAAGGTAGAATCGGGTGTGCGTTTACGCTATGTGTGGAAAAATCCAAATACGGGTATAGGTGAAGAAATTTTAATTGAATGTACCGAAACCCGCGACCAACCAAAAAACAAAGAGCGTGCTCTTGCTCGCCTTCGAACCTTAATTTACGACCGAGAACATCAAAAATACATGGATGATATCGCCGCTCGTCGTAAAACCATGGTTTCTACCGGCGATCGTTCAGCAAAAATTCGCACCTACAATTATCCGCAAGGTCGCATTACCGACCATCGTATCAATTATACAATTTATAACTTAGCTGCTTTTATGGATGGAGATATTCAGCAAGTAATTGATAATTTGATAATTGCTGAAAACGCAGAGCGTTTAAAAGAATCAGAATTATAATTAGTAAGTTGTTGTATGAAAAGAATAAGTAATATGAAAAAATCTTTTTTATTCATTGTTTTTATAGGTTTTTCTTTAGTGTCATTCTCTCAGTCGAAGTTGCAAAAAATCAACTTAATGGCCGATGTGTACATTGAAGCAAATTGGACAGACTCAGTAAAAGTAGCTACCTATTATGATTTTCAATTGTTAGGAAATAAAGGGAAAATAAACAATATGAAAGTAAAACTTAAAATGGGTGCTTTAGAACAACTAAAGGATAATAAATACCGTGTAATGCTAAGTGCAACTGATAAAGCGTTGGAACTTACCATTACAAAGTTTGATCCCATGAGTAAAGAAGATAAACTATTGAAAGAAATCAAAGTGCCCGTAAAAAAATGACTTTTGTGGCGGAGTTGAAACCCCATAGAAGCATATCAACACATCAACAGTTAATCAAATCAACAATTTATAATGACAGCAGCCGAACTTTTTCAAAACATCCAAAACAAGAAATCTTTCCTTTGTGTAGGTTTAGATACCGACGTGACCAAAATTCCGGAATATCTTTTTGAGGAAGATGATGCCATGTTTCGGTTCAATAAGTCGATAATTGATGCTACTGCAGATTTGTGTGTGGCTTACAAACCCAATTTAGCTTTTTACGAAAGCATTGGTTTAGAAGGTTGGGATGTGTTGGAGCGTACCGTCGAATATATTCGTACCAACTATCCCGATCAGTTTATTATAGCCGATGCAAAACGTGGAGATATAGGTAATACTTCTAAAATGTATGCCCGAACTTTTTTTGGAAATATGGATTTTGATTCTGTTACAGTAGCTCCATATATGGGCGAAGATTCAGTAACTCCCTTTTTAGGATATGAAAATAAATGGGTAATCTTACTCGCTTTAACATCAAACAAAGGAGCTTTCGATTTTCAATTTGCTCAAAATGCCGAAACCGGCGACCGTTTGTTCGAAACAGTTTTAAAAACATCTCAAAAATGGGGCTCAGTAGATAATATGATGTATGTAGTAGGGGCAACTAAGGCTGAAATGTTGACCGATATTCGCGCCATTATACCTAACCATTTTCTATTGGTACCCGGAGTAGGAGCACAAGGAGGTAGTTTGGAAGAAGTGTCTAAATACGGTATGAACAGCCAATGTGGTTTATTGGTAAATTCTTCTCGTCAAATAATTTATGCCGATGATACCGAAAATTTTGCTAATGCTGCTCGCATTGAAGCCGAGAAGGTACAACAAGAAATGATGCAGTATTTATTAGCAAAAGGATTGTTGTAATTTTTTGCTTGATTGAAAAAACATTCGCAGAAATTTATATTTTTACATTTTATTAAGATGTATACACTCATTTTTAAGTAGGGCTTACATCAAACCTAAATTTAAAATTTATTCTGATGAAATTGTTGGTTTTTTCCTTAGCATTTTGTTTGTCGTTGTTGATTTATGCTCAACCCAACACTTCTCTTACTGCAGAGCAAACAAAAGCTATGCTCGAAACAGAGTTTTCAAAAGTGGATAAAACTAAACTATCAGCATTAGTCCCGTTTAAAAAAAATGGTAAGTGGGGTTTTATCTATGCCGACACCAGAAAAGTGGCAGTAAAACCATGCTTTACTTTTATTAATTTATTTAACCCCGATTTTATAGGCTTTTGTAATGAGTGGGAGGTAGAAATTACCGCCAAACCTTTTTCTATCGATGTGCATGAACAACGCGTGTTTTGCACTGATAATTGCACCAATACCTTCGAACGGGTTTTTGTCATTTCTTCTAAAACTAATTTCAAAGGGTTTACGGTAGATATGCAGGGTAATTTAGAGTCGTATGCCGATATTTATTACATCGACGAAAACAGAAGAGATATTTCCAGTCCGTTTGAGTATAATTATGAGTTTTATGCTATTGCTTCAAGAAACGATTCTGTTGGTATTATAGATGTTTTTGGAGATCCGTTGGATGGGTTTGATTTTAATTATAAACGAATTATTTTAAACCATTATGCATTGGATAAATCGCAAAAGTGGTTTTATGTAGAAGATTTTTCGGGAAACTGTTTTTTTATAAGTACCTCCGGAGCTAAAAAATTTGAAAATAAAAACCTAAAAATTCCTCTTTTTACAAATATATCTTTTGGATTAAGTGTAGTAAATACCGAAACTGTTTCGGGAGTGTTTGATTTAAGTAAAATGGATTGGATGATACAACCACAATTAAAAAATAGAATTGAGGTATTGTATTATAGCTCTACAAAAGAAGTGGATTATTTAGATCCAAAAAACAGAGATAAAGTAACCATTTACTTTTTGGCCCATACTCCTAAAAAAGAATTTTTTGTAGATGAGAAATTAATGCCTTTTATACCTAAATAAACAGATTGAATGCTTTGGCCTATTTTATGTATCTCTTTTAATGAAAATACAATAGGCTGTTTATTAAATTTATTCGAATGAAAAAATACTTGTCTTTATTGCTTTTTTTCTTTTCTATAAGTGCTTTTAGTAGCGCAATCGATAAAAATGAGTTTTATGTTGTTTTAGCTTCTAATAATGTGTTGGAGTTGGAAAAATGCCTCCAAAATTTAGAAGCTCAAAAACCTTCCTCAAAAAATAATGCCTACAAAGCTGTGGTATTGATGAAAAGAGCTAATTTTATTAAAGATTCAAAAAAAAGGCTGTCTTATTTTTCAAAAGGAGCTAAACTGCTAGATGCAGAAATTAATAAAAATCCGGCAAACTTAGAATATCGATTTTTACGTTTAGTTGTGCAAGAACGGGCTCCTAAGTTTTTAAAATACAATCAATATATACAGGTCGATAAAAAAGAAATTATAAAGGGCTACAATAATATGGATGCCTTTTTGCAACAAAAAGTAACGGAATTTGCCAAAAAATCTAAGGTGTTAACTCTTGCCGAATTACAATGATAGGGGTTGTTCTTTCAACACACTACAACTAACTGTTTTTTTAAATGAAAGGTGTAATTATTAGTTGCACAATCTTCTCTTGTTTTTCTTTTTCACTATTCTTTCTCTACTTCCACAAAAACAGCAATTACTAAAGTCTTATTTCTTATTACCTGCTTTCTTCGGACGATTACTTATCGATGAAAAAATAAGTTTCGTCGGGATTTCTGTGTTATGCATAGATTTTTAGTAGTAGTATGAAAAAAATATAATCAATTTTGCATGGTTATTTTCGGAAACTAATTTACAGGGAAACTTGAAAAATATATGAGTTTCCATGTAAAACCTTTAATTAGGGAGTTTGTGAATAAAAAATTTGTATATTAACAAATATTATACAGTATTGTAATGTTTCAAACATATAATTGTGATATTTTTGTTATCTCAAAAAAAATACTGTTATGGATAAGTTACAAAGTGATATTTTATTATTGTCGACACAGCTTTTTTGTAAGTATGGGTTAAAAAGTGTGAGTATAGATGATATCTGTTCTCAATTAGGGATATCTAAAAAAACCTTTTACAATTATTACAAGCAAAAATCAGATTTGATAGCCGATGCCTTGGAACAAGTGCATAATTCTAACAGTAAAATGTCTGAATGGATGTCGAAATTGAATTCAGAAAAAGAATTGAATGCGATAGATAAAATACAAGAGATTAAAAATTATTTCAAAAATAACAAAGAAAAAGCCCATCATAGTTTCTTTTACGATTTGACAAAGTACTATCCAAAAATTTACGAACAGTTTAATAAAAATCAAGAAAACCAAACCTTGGCTTTTGCTCGAGCTGAAATAGAAAAAGGGATAGCTGAAGGGGTATATCGAAAAGATATTGACATTGAAATGGCAGCAAAGTTTTTGAGTTTTCAGTTTAGCAGCATTTTGAATTCAGTTCAAAAACGCTCCGAGATTCAAGCTGCATTTAATTTTTTAGTAGATGCATATTTGCGAATAATGGTCAACGAAAAAGGGATGAAGTATTACCAAGATAACTATTTAAATAAATTATAAAACAACCTAAAATAAATGAATCAGATGAAAAAAATGTCAATTTCACTTGTGTTTTTTATCACAAGTATGTTGCTTGTTAATGCGCAATCGGGAGGGATGAATTTATCCTTGGATAGCGCAAAAATAGTAGCACTCAGGTACAACAAAACATTAGCAAAGCAAGGGCTTTCTATAGCAGATGCTAATCAAACATTGTGGCAAACCATAGCGCAGGGCTTACCACAAGCTAAGGCAACTTATAATTATCAAGATGCAATGGGAGCCGAAATAACTTTAGATATGGGTATTCCGGGTATGGAGCCCTCAACTATTCCTATCGACCCTACAAATAATTTGCAATTGCAAGTTTCTCAATTATTATTTAGTGGTAATTATTGGGTGGGTTTAAAGGTTTCAAAAATTGCTAAAGAAATGAGTGTGTTGGCCTACAAAAAAACCGAACTTGATATTACAAAGCAAGTGGCTGACTCTTACTATGCCATACTTGTGGCAGAAGAAACTCGCTCTATTTTGCAAGAAAGCTTAATTAATTTAGAACAATTACTTAAGAATACCGAAACCATGGTTATGGTTGGGGTTGTTGAGTCTACCAGTGCCGACCAACTTTCGGTGCAAGTGGCTTCTATGAAAAATTCTTTATCAAAAGTAAATCAGCAAATAGAGTTGGCGTACAATATGCTTCGTTTACAATTGGGCTTAGGAGCAGAAGCTCCTTTATCATTAACTGAAAAATTAACCAATTTGGTGGATGAAGAGGCAATTGCTTATTTGATGTTAGAACCTTTTAATATCCATCAAAATATAAATATTCAATTGATAAATAAAAACTTAGACTTAAGTAAGAAGCAAGTAGCTATGGCAAAAACTAATTTTTTACCTACTGTTGCAGGCTTTTATAGTTATACCCATAAGTTAACTACTACTTCTTTTGATATGACCCCCAATAATATGATTGGTATAAATGCCAGTATGCCTTTATTTACCTCTTTTTCAAATTGTTCGAAAGTAAAGCAGGCTAAAATTAAGTATCGTAGTGCATCAATAGATAAAGAAAATTTACTCGATCAATTGTCTATTCAAGAAAAACAGTTGCGATTTAATTTAAAATCGGCCAACGAGAGTTATAAAATTCAAAAGAAAAATATCGAGGTGTCTAATCGTGTATTTAAGAATATAAGCACAAAATACGAACAAGGTGCCGCATCGGCTCTTGATATAGTAAATGCACATAACAATTTGTTAACGGCACAAAGCAATTATATTTCTTCTGTTATGGAATTGCTCAATGCTCAATCGGCTTTAAATAATTTATTAGGTAAAAAATAAACAATAAAATAAACAAATATGAAAACAATTAAACCAATTCTTTTATCAGGAATATTCGTTGCACTTATTTTTGGTGTGAATAGTTGTGGTAGCAAAAATAACACAGATTCAGCATCCACCTCTGAAACAGAAAAAAAAGATCAGTTAGTAAAAGTAGCCATTATCGAATCGAAAAAAATAGACAAAACGGCTAATTTTTCAACCGTACTTGAGGCTAATGAGCAAGTGTTTTTAGTACCAAGCATGCCCGGAAAAATTAATAAAATAAATGTAGAAGTTGGTGCTCGTGTTAGTAAAGGTCAAACTTTAGTAGAAATGGATCAAACCAATTTATACAACGCTCGCGTACAACTCACAACGCTTAAAACAGAATTTAATAGAATGAAAATTTTATTGGAGTCGGGCAGTGTTTCTCAACAAGCATACGATCAAGTGAAAGCGCAATACGATGTGGCAAAAGCTAATGTGGATAACTTAGAAAGAAATACCTATATCCGTGCGCCATTTAGTGGAATTATTTCGGGTAAATATTTCGAAGAAGGAGAAATGTATTCGGGAACACCTTCTGTTCAAGGTAAAGCGGCAATTGTATCGCTTGTACAAATTAGCAACCTAAAAGCTATGATAAATGTGCCGGAAACGTATTATCCTATTTTAAAACAAGGAAATGCGGTGCAATTTAAAAGTGAACTTTATCCGAATAAAGATATTGTAGGAAAGATTGTGCGTATTTATCCTACCATCGATGCCAGCTCTCATACATTCCAAATTGAAGTGAGCATCCCTAATGCAAAAGAAGAGTTGAAGCCGGGCATGTATTGCAGTGCTAACCTAAAGTTAGGTCAGGTAGAAGCGGTATTGGTTTCTTCGCAAGTTGTACTTAAAACACAAGGTTCTAACGAACGATATGTGTTTATTAATGACAATGGTAAAGCCAAACAAGTTTTTGTGCAATTGGGTGAGCGAGTAAACGATATGGTTGAAATAATCTCTACCGATATTAAAATTGGCGATCAGTTAGTTGTAGAAGGTCAAGGGCGATTGGTTAGCGGCGATAAACTTAAAATTGCCAAGTAATACATCCTAACTATTCAGTATACAGTATTAATTTTTAATTAAATAATAAGATGAGTATCTATAAAAGTGCAGTAAAAAACCCGATTACAACAGCATTGATGTTTGTTGCGGTTATCATATTCGGGTTGTATTCATTTACCAAACTCTCTATCGACCTATATCCCGAAATGGAAATACCTTCATTAACGGTTATAACTACCTATAGTGGAGCAAGTTCGGTAGATATCGAAACCAATGTAACTAAGTTGATTGAAAATCAATTGGGGGCAGTTCAGAATGTAGACGAGGTATATTCTACTTCGCAAGATAATATGTCTATCGTTACCATTGAATTTGAATGGGGCGAAGATTTAGATGAGGCAACAAATAATGTGCGTGATGTGTTGGACCGAATCATAGATTTTTTACCGGAAGGAACCGACCGTCCGCAAATCTATAAGTTCAATACCACCATGATGCCTATTATGATGTATTCGGTGTCATCGAACGAAAGCTATTCGGGTATTCAGAAAATTGTAGACGAACAAGTAGTAAGTCCGCTTAAACGCATTAGTGGTGTGGGTTCGGTTTCTATTGCCGGAGGCCCTCAACGTGTAGTGTATGTGGAAACTACTCCCGAAAAACTGGATGCTTATAACCTTACGGTTGAGCAAATAGGAAATGCTATCCGCATGGAAAACTTAAATATGCCGGCCGGGAATATTCGAATGGGTAATGAAGATTATCAATTACGTGTAGAAGGTGAGTTTGAGGAAAGTGTATTTATGAACGATATTGTGGTGGGTAATTACAACGGTAAATCTATCTTCTTAAAAGATGTTGCTCTATTAAGAGATACCATTGAAGACTTAAAAATGGAAAGCCGTACCAACGGAAAACAAACCATGATGTTTTACATTACAAAACAATCGGGTTCTAATACCGTTCAAATTGCAGAGCAAGTAAAAGAAGAGCTTGAGAAAATTCAACCAACTTTGCCTAAAGATATCAGTTTTAATTTGGTGTTCGATTCGTCGAAATTTATTAAAAATTCTATTTCAGGTTTATCTGAAGCTTTCTTGTATGCCTTAATATTTGTAGTATTAATCATTCTTGTTTTTCTAGGTAGATGGAGGGCTACATTTATTGTGGTAATTACGATACCGGTATCATTAATTGTTGCTTTTATCTATTTGTATGTTACCGGAGGAACATTAAATTTAATTTCGCTATCCTCTCTCTCCATAGCTATTGGAATGGTGGTAGATGATGCCATAGTTGTTCTCGAAAATATTACCAAACATATAGAGCGGGGTAGTAGTCCGCGCGATTCGGCCACCTATGGTACCAATGAGGTATGGTTAGCTGTAATTGCAAGTGCCTTGGTTATTATTGCTGTATTCTTCCCATTAACATTGGTAGGTGGACAAATGGGTATTATGTTCCAACAATTTGGTTATATTATCTGTCTTACAATTATTGTATCTACCGTAGCGGCAATTACGCTTACTCCTATGATGGCTTCTCGTTTATTAAAATTGCGCGAAAAAGATGCAAATCGTAGCAAAGGAGGTTGGTATGAGAAACACATAATAAGTAAGTTAGATAAATTGGATTTGTTTTACGAAAAAACACTTCGTTGGGCATTAAACAATAAAAAGAAAGTAATACTTATTGCATTCTCAATTTTTGTAGCTTCATTGTTTTTGCTCAAATTTATCCCAACCACTTTTATGACTCAGGCCGACCAAGGTACGGCTACAGCCATGATTGAGTTGCAAAGAGGAACACGTGTAGAAGTAACTGCTCAAGTGGCTCGAAAAATTGAGGCTGAAATGAAAGAGGTATTTGGTGATAACTTAATTTATATAGCTACCACTGCCGGAGCAAACGATGAAGGAGGAATGACCTCTTTATTCAACACTACCGGAACCAATATTATGAATATGTCATTCAAATTTGTTGGAAAAACAGAGCGTGATGTGAGTATTGAAGATATGGGAAATATGATGCGCGATGTGTTGGATAAACATCCTGAAATTGAAAATTATACGGTTACTCCAAATGGAGGTATGATGAGTATGTCCGGTTCAAATACTATCGATATTGAGATTTTTGGTTACGACTTTAATACCACCAACAAATTAGCGCAGGAAATTAAACATAGTATTTCTACCATCCCCGAAGCTCGTGATATTCAAATTAGTAGAAAAGACGATAAAGCTCAATTGCAAATTGAATTTAATCGTGAAAAATTAGCTCAGTTAGGCTTAAATTCTGCGACCGTTTCTAACTACATCAGAAACCGTGTGGCAGGTATGACAGCCAGTCGTTTACGCGAAAATGGAGACGAATACGATGTGATAGTACGCTTTAAGGAAGAAGGACGTAATACCATATCGGATATAGAAAACATGACTTTTATGACTCCAACCGGAAAGAAAGTGAAACTTAGTGAGGTAGGAGAGGTAAAAGAACTTTGGATGCCTCCAAGTATTACACATAAGGGTAAAGAGCGTTATTTAACAGTATCTGTGAAAATCGACAAACAAGATATTCAGGCTTTGGTAGCTGAAATTAACAAAAAAGTAGATGGTGTAGAAAAACCTAAAGATGTAATTATTACAATAGGTGGGGCGTATGAAGATCAAATGGAATCTTTTGGCGACATCGGTTTGTTAATGTTGGTGGCTATTTTATTGGTATTTATTGTAATGGCTGCACAGTTTGAATCGTTCAGTAAACCTTTTGTAATTATGTTTGCCATACCGTTTGCCTTTTCCGGAGTATTAATTGCGTTATTTATTGCAGGCACTCATTTAGATGTGATTGCCGCTATTGGAGCGGTAATGTTAATAGGTATTGTGGTAAAAAATGGGATTGTATTGGTAGATTTTATTAACTTAATGCGCGATCGGGGATACGATGTTATGGAGGCTATTGCAATAGCCGGAAAATCTCGTTTGCGTCCGGTATTAATGACTACTTTAACTACCATTTTAGGTATGGTGCCTATGGCTTTAAGTACGGGTGATGGTTCAGAAATTTGGAAACCTATGGCGGTGGCTGTAATTGGCGGGTTAACTTTTTCTACCGTGGTTACATTAATTCTAGTTCCTACTGCTTATGCCATTATGGCAAAACGTGGCGAACGCGATAAACAAAAAGCCGTAAGAGAAGAATTTAAGTTTTTAAATTAATAAAAGAAAAATTTTGAGTTAAAAGGTAAAGTGGAGAGAAAGTATCACCTTTTACCTTTTAACTATCACCTTTAAACTAGATAAAATATGAAATCAGTATTTATAGTTTTTAATCAATCGAACACCGAACGGATGGAATATATCCTAGATTTATTATCTATCAGAGGATTTACCTGGTGGGAAAATGTACAAGGACGTGGCACCAACGATGGCGAACCCCGACAAGGTACACACACTTGGCCCGAAATGAATTCGGCTGTTATGACAGTTGTATCGGATGATTTGGTGCAAGCTTTACTTGAAAAAGTAAAGGTATTGGATGCACAAAATCCCGAAGTTGGCGTTAAAGCTTTTGTTTGGAATATAGAACAAGTAGTGTAATTAAATCAGCTTTTTTCAAAAAAAATGGCTGTTTGCTTTTTTATTGCAGACAGCCATTTTTGTTGAAGTTTTTTTAGCCGAAAGATAATCTTAGATACGTTAGTTTAATACACTAATTCGCCTTTGGCTTCTCTTAAAATTATCACTTCATCTCCGGTACAATCTACTACCGTTGAAGGTTCAATATCTCCATATCCTCCGTCAATTATCAGTTCTACTTGATTGTTGTATTTTTCGTAGATTAATTCGGGGTCGGTAAAATATTCCAAAACAGGGTCGTCGTCTTTTACAGATGTAGAAAGGATAGGATTGCCTAACTCTTTTACAATAGTACGTATAATATTATTGTTGGGGATACGTATTCCAACCGTTTTTTTTAACTTGAATAATTTCGGTAGTTTGTTATTTCCTTCTAAAATAAATGTAAACGGACCGGGTAAGTTTTTTTTCATCAATTTGAAAGCACTATCAGTTACTTTTGCATATTCACTTATGTGGCTCAAATCATAACAAATAAACGATAAATTTGCTTTTCGAGGATCAATTCCTTTTAATTTACAAATGGCTTCAACTGCTTTCGCATTAAAAATATCACACCCAATACCGTATATCGTGTCGGTAGGATAAATTATTAACCCTCCATTGCGTAATGTTTCAACAACTTGTGTAATTTCACGAGGATTAGGATTTTCCGGATATATTTTTAAAAGCATAAAGGAGTTCTGTTATCAACAATAAGTTCACTTAAAGCGTTTTTTTATCGAAGGTTTATCCGTAAATAATTTTTCCGTCTTTATTTTTAAATTTTTCTAAACCTTCAGAATACTGGTTCATGGCACGTAAGCTCATACCCATGCTAGAAAAACCGCCATCGTGAAATAGGTTTTGCATGGTAACTTTTTTGGTAAGGTCAGAAAACATTACAATACAATAATTGGCACACTCATCGGCACTGGCATTGCCAAGAGGCGCCATTCTATCCGAAAAGTCCATAAGATCATCCATCCCTTTTACGCCACTTCCGGCAGTAGTAAGTGTGGGTGATTGAGAAATGGTGTTAATACGCACATTTTTTTCTCTACCGTAGATATAGCCAAAGCTTCGAGCTATAGATTCGAGTAAGGATTTAGCATCTGCCATATCGTTGTATCCGAAAAAAGTACGCTGAGCTGCTACATAGCTAAGAGCAACGATAGAGCCTCCATCGGAAATGGCATCCATTTTTTTGGCTACTTGTATCATTTTATGGAATGATAAAGCCGATACATCTAAGGTGGTTTGTAGCATATCGTAATCTAAATCGTCGTAGGTTCTTTTTTTACGCACATTTGGCGACATACCTATTGAGTGTAATACAAAATCAATTTTGCCCCCAAGTATTTCTTGCGATTTTATAAAAACATTTTCTAAATCGGCTACATTTGTTGCATCTGCGGGAATTATTTGAGCATTAACTTTTTTGCCGAGTTCTTCGGTAGTTCCCATTCTAACAGCAACAGGAGTGTTGGTTAGGGTTATAATGGCGCCTTCTTCTACGGCTCTTTCGGCCACTTTCCAAGCAATGGACATATCGTTTAGAGCTCCAAAAATAATTCCTCGTTTTCCTTTTAATAAATTGTTTGTCATGTGTCTATAAGTTATTTTAATTCTTATTTTTAACAGCAATGTGTTAAAAATAATTTTTTTATTTTAGTTTTAAAATCAATGCAGGTTAGTATTCAATACCGGAGTTTCCGGCAGTCATTCTGTAGAATTTAAAAGCGTTATTTATTTTTTTGAAATAATATTTTTCTTCGTAAGTATCTGATTGTAAGTTGCCGCCCGGTTCCATAATTTTGTAACTGTAGAAATAGTATTTTTCCTCGTAATTATACCCTAACCATATGCAAGCTCCTGCATTTTCAACCATAACCACATCAAAACGTACAAATTCCATTTCTCGTAAGTAAGGGGGCAAAACTTCCTTGTAATTATCTTGCACGTCTTCTTTTGAAGCTTCGGGATTAAAATAAGCACCTTCACTCTGAAATGGGAAGGCTATCGTTTTAAACAGATAGTTGGCGTCATTTTCTCTGATTGCATTTTTAAAATTTACCCAAAAGCTAATAAATTCTTCTTTATCAGGAGTTGATTGAGCGTTTAATTGGAAATTGGATATAAATAAAGATAATCCAATTAATAAAAAGCTTTTTTTAATGTGTTGTTTGTTCATAAGATTAGGTATTATGAGTTCCAAATTTCCCAAGAAGCTAAAGCTTGTCCGTGCAACATTTCTAAGCCATTTTTTACAGTTGCTCCTTTTTCTATCCCTTTTTTCATAAAGGTGGTAATTTCAGGGTTATAAACAAGGTCGAACAAAACGTGTTCTTTTGTTAGGTAGGCATAAGGTATATCAGGGCAAGTTTCTACTTTTGGAAAAGTGCCTAAAGGTGTTGCGTTTATAAGTATTAATCGTTCTTCAATCATCGCTTTGTCTATTTCAGAGTAACGAATCTCTTTGTCAAAAAGTTCGTTTTCTATAGAAGCCGATATAAAATCTATGCCAAGTTTAGTAAGTATGTGTTTTATTGCTTTTGATGCGCCGCCGGTGCCTAGAATTAAGGCTTTTTTATGGTTTTCTTTTAGCATTGGTTTTAACGCTCTTTCAAATCCAATGATATCGGTGTTATAGCCTTTTAATTTTATTCCTTCGGCTGTTTTAATTGGTTTGATTGTATTTACAGCTCCTACAAGTTTAGTTTCTTCATCAATTTCATCCAAATATTCCATAATTGCTTGTTTGTAGGGTATGGTGCAATTAAGTCCCTTTATATTAGGGTATTGGTTAAAAATAGAAAGAAATTGTGTGATTGATTCCAGTTCAAAGTTTAGGTATTGATAATCATTTAAACCTTCTTTTTCAAATTTTTCCGTAAAAAATTTTTTGGAAAACGAGTGTCCTAAAGGGTAGCCTATGAGTCCGTAAATATGCATGCAAACTATGATTTTGATTTTTTCTTTTTGTTTTTTAGTACTAAATATATTACAAATACAATTCCTAGTGCAATGGTAATGTACGATAATTCGTGACTGTATTCCATCACTTTTCCGTTAATATCTTCTACGTTTTTAATGTCGGGAAAAGAGTTGGCAATGAAATAGCCTATAAAAGTTAATATGGTATTCCACAGAGCAGAGCCTAGTAGCGTAAACAAAACAAACATTTTTAAGTTCATTTTAGCTAAACCCGCTGGGATGGATATTAAATGGCGAATGCCTGGTATTAGTCTGCCGATAAAGGTTGAGCTATTGCCATTGGTTCGAAAATATTCTTCAGCATGTTCCACTTTGGCTTTTGTTACAAAAAAAAGTTTGGCAACCTTACTATCGGCTAAGCTGTATATAATTTTACGCCCAAGGTAAAAGGATAGAGTGTAGTTAATTAATGCACCAAACACGCAACCAATAGAAGATGAAAGAATGATAAGTGCAATATTTAAATCACCATGAAAAGCTTTCCATGCTGCCGGAGGAAGTACCAATTCGCTAGGTAGTGGTATAAATGTACTTTCTACGGCCATTAAAATTGCAATGGTTAAATACGTCATGTTATCCATGTACCAAGCAATTATGGTACTAAAAAAATCCATCATCTGTATTATTTGTTTATGTAGTTTTCAAATTGAAGAATAGCCTCGGGGCAAATTTCAAAAAAGAAGTTGGTTGCATCCGGCGATTGTTTTACAGCTTTTTCTAAAAACAACAAGGCCTGGTTAATATCGTTAATTTTATAGTATGCTATAGCTAAATAGAGTTCAATATTTTCTGTGCTTGGATCAATTTTATAGGCCTTGGTGTAATGCTCAATAGCAGGGTGGTATTCATTTAATTCGTAATAGATGTTGGCCAAAGCAATGATAGTTTCAACTTGGCTTGGGTTTAATTCGAGCGACGATTTGTATGCCAAAATAGCTTCATCGTGTAATTTTAGGTTGAGTTTCGCTTCGGCAATATATACCCAAATTTCGCTCGATTGAGGCGAGAGTTGTATCGCTTTTTCAGAATAGGTTAAACTTTTTTGATACGCTTCTTTTTCTAAATAGCAAATAGCTATGCCTGTTAATGCTTCTGTGTTTGTATCGTCCCACGTTAAGGCTTCTTGATAGGTTTGTATTGCTTTGTCAAATTGTTCCATTTTTTCGTAACACTCGCCTATATACACTAAAACATTGCTTTTATATTCAGTCATTTCAGCATACACAAGATAATTTTCGATAGCAAGCTCGAATTTTTCCAGTTGGAACAATGCATGTGATTTTTGTAGCCAGGCGCCGGAGTCTTTTTCGTTGATTATGGTTGCGTAATCGTATGCTTCAACCGCTTTTTCATAATTGCCTAGTAAAAAATATACTTGACCTAAATTAAACCAAGTTTCGCCCGAGTAGGGGCGTAAGTCAATTATACGGTTGTGAGTTTCTATGCATTTATCAAATTGAGCTGTTTGTTCATAGCAAAAAGCTAATTCAAATAATAAATCAATGTTGTGAGGATTAAATTTTATTCCTTCGTGGAGGTATTTTAGGCTTCGTTCAAAAGCTTGAGCCGATAAATAAATATAAGCAATATCTAAACAAATGGAATCAAAATCTTTACTTTTTAGTTGCAATATGGAGGCAAATAAATTGTCGGCTTCGGAGTATCTGTTTAGTTGAATCAATATTTCTCCTTTAAGTAAAATTGAATCAATATCACTGGAATCGGGGCTTTGGTTAATTGTGTAAAGGGCTTTTTCGTAGTTACCCATTGCCGAGTAAATTCTTGCTCTTTTGTTCATCAAAGCAGTACTTCCGGGATGAATTGTTAAGCCAATTTCGATTGCTTTTGACGATTCTTTTGTACGTCCTTTCCAAAGATAATAATCGGCTATTTGCTCTAATTCCTCTACATCAAAGTAGCCGGTCTGATTAGTAGAAATATACTGTTCGTAGCGTTGTAGTATATCTTCGAAATTTCCTTCGGCAGACATATTCATGGCAATTAGTTTTTACAAATTTACTTCAAAAAGCTTGAATAATAACTCTTTGAATGTAAATACTTATTAACAAAATGTAAGGTCTGCGTAGTAATTAAGTGTCGCTATTTACATTTTTTATGGCACTTTTCATATTCTAAGCAAGCCATGATAAATGGACCTAAAACTTTGCCCTCGGTATTGTTGTGTATGGTAACATCATTACCGCATAAATAATAGTCGGCATCGCCTTTTCGTTTACTGCTTAATCCGGCCGATTCGCAACTTTGGATAAGTTTAATGGTATTTTTTTCGGGCTCCACCACCACAAATTGTTTTATTAATCCTTTAAATGCCTTTTCAGCAACGGGAGCATAGGTATTTTTGTCGATTAATCTAAGTCGGATAGCTTTTAAATAAGCATAGGTAAACATCGATGAAGCAGACGATTCTAAGTAGTTGTTTATGCCACACGAAGAACTTAAATTAGCATCGTATTGCAACAGTTGATACCAACAACCACTAACAGCATCTTGTCTGTTTTTTAATCCTTCGGCTACTAGTTGTGTGTATTGTACCAAGCGTTTTCTTGCCGGATGATTGTTGGGCATATACTCCAATACATCTACTAATCCTGCAAAAAACCAGCCCATACCTCTTCCCCAAAACTCTTGCGATTTTCCATTGATAGAATCTGCCCAATAATTGGAAGCTTTATTGCCGGGTTCTGCCGACCATGCATGATAGTTTAATTTTTTGTCGGCATCCCATGTGTATTTAAAAATGGTATCAAATTGGAGAGCAATATCATCCCATGATTTTTTATTTTCTTTTCGTCCTTCTTTTTTACCAAAATTACCTTGCCACTCGGCATATAATGCAGGTCCCATATATAAGCCATCTAACCACATTTGGTTTACGTATTGTTTTTTGTGCCAAAAGCCACCTGCTCCGGGTAGCGGTTGGGTTATTCGTTGGTGTTCTAACTTAAGTTTATTACGGCAAATGGTTGCTTTTTCTTTGTAAATGTTTGCATTTTTACTATCGCCTTTGGCTTTTGCTCCTCGGTACAATTCAAAAAATATTTTACCGGCATTTAAATCATCAATATTGCTTTCGCCTAATTTCATGTGTGTGCTGTCGGCATAATCTTTTACTGCTAAGTAATAAGGTTCGCTCCAGCTCTCATTTTTATATTGCTCCCATGCCTTAATAATTGATTTTGCTACTAAGCCCGGCACATAATCCCATTCGATATTGCGTTGGGTTGTGGTTGTTTTAAAATGGGTAGTTAATTGCTTATTCCGAAAATCACCCATGCGAGAGTTGATTATCCAACGCGAATAAAGGGTGTCTGCTTGAAAATCGGCAGCATACATGCAAATATTTACACTTGTAAGTAATACAATTAGGTAAAGCTTTTTAAGTAAATTTTTCATCTGTATGTTAATTATTATCGGTTTATTTTTGTTGTTCTTTTACCCAACTGTCTTTTAGTGTTACGGTTCTGTTAAACACCAACTTATCGGGAGTAGTATCTAAATCAACATTGAAATAGCCTATGCGTTGAAATTGAAAATTATCTAAGTGCTTGCAGTTTTTCAACCAAGGTTCAACACGGGCTTGGTTGTTTGTTATTAGAGAATTAGGATTCAGCATATCACGAAAATCGGAGTCTTTTTCTTCGTTTAAATTTTCTACTTTAAACAAACGGTCGTACAACCGAACTTCTGCAGGGAGGGAATGTTCAACACTTACCCAATGAATAGTTCCTTTTACCTTACGGGCGCTTTCGGGCATACCACTTTTGGTTTGCGGGTCGTATTCGGCATACACTTCAATTACATTGCCCTTCTCGTCTTTTTTACAACCAGTGCATTTTATGATATATGCATTTTTTAAACGAACCTCTCCATTGATAGTTAAACGGAAATATTTTTTTGGAGCTTCTTCCATAAAATCATCCTGTTCAATATATAGTTCTTTAGTAAATGGAATTTGGTGTGTTCCTGCGTTTTCGTCTTCGGGGTTATTGGTAGCTTCCATCATTTCAACTGTATCAGCCGGATAGTTGGCAATAATAAGCTTAATGGGGTTGAGAACCGCACTGACCCGTATTGCTTTGCTGTTTAAATCTTCACGAACGGCGTGTTCCAATAAACCCATATCTATTGTGCCATCGTATTTGGTATAGCCAATTTTGTCAATAAAGTTGTGGATGGAGGTAGGAGTGTAGCCTCTTCTGCGTAAACCACAAATGGTGGGCATGCGTGGGTCGTCCCAACCACGAACTAAACCTTCTTGTACCAATTGTAACATTTTTCGTTTACTCATTACGGTGTAAGTAATGTTCAAACGATTAAATTCTGTTTGGTAAGGACGATAGTTATTATTGGCAAATTGATCGATAAACCAGTTATAAAGAGGGCGATGAACTTCAAACTCCAAGGTGCAAAGAGAGTGGGTTACTCCTTCAAAGTAATCTGATTGCCCGTGAGCATAATCGTACATGGGATATGCTTTCCATGTATAACCGGTACGGTGATGAGGATGACTTTTTACGATTCTGTACATAATAGGATCTCGAAAGTGCATATTAGAAGAAGCCATATCAATTTTTGCACGTAAAACCATAGCCCCTTCTTCAATTTCACCGGAATTCATTTTTTCAAACAAACGAAGGTTTTCTTCTACCGGTCTGTTGCGGTAAGGACTTGCTGTGCCGGGAATTGTTGGAGTGCCTTTTTGTTTGGCTATTTCTTCTGCTGATTGTTCATCAACATAAGCTTTTCCATCTTTTATTAATCTGACAGCTAAGTCCCAAAGTTGTTGAAAATAATCGGATGCGTAATAAATATTAGCCCATTGATAACCTAGCCATTTAATATCTTCTTGGATGGAATCAACATATTCTACATCTTCTTTGGTGGGGTTAGTGTCGTCAAAACGTAAGTTGCAAATACCATTGTATTTGCGTGCAATGCCAAAATCTAAACAAATGGCTTTAGCATGACCAATGTGCAAATAACCGTTTGGTTCAGGTGGAAAACGAGTTTGAATGCGTCCTTCGTTTCTTCCTTCTTTTAAGTCATTTTCCACCATTTGCTCAATAAAATTGAGACTGCGTTTTGGGGTTTCGGGAGTTAAATTTGTATCGGTCATGTTATTTTTGTTTGTAATGTGCAAATGTAATAAAATCTCTTCGGAATAGAAGATGGAATAGATACAAAAAAAGAGCCGCATCAGCGACTCTTCTATCTTATTCCAATGTTCCTCGAATAATACCTCGGGAAGAATTTTTTATAAAGTTTTCAATATACGTTCTTTCTTCGCTTTCCGGCAGTTCTTTTTCCATTTGTTCCAGGGCTTGAGAGGTATTTAGCGCCGATTGATAGATTAAACGGTAGATGTGTTGAATGCGGTCAATCTGTTCTATTGTATAACCCCTGCGACGAAGCCCGATAGAGTTTAAGCCTACAAAACAAAGCGGGTCTCTACCGGCAGTAATATAAGGAGGTACATCTTTCATTACGCGAGCGCCACCTTGTATCATTACATGTGCTCCGATATGAGAAAACTGATGTATTAAAACACCACCGCTAATAACAGCGTTGTCGTCAACAATTACTTCGCCCGCCAGTTGGGTGGAGTTGGAAATAATGATGTTATCACCTAAAAAACAGTCGTGCCCGATATGACAATACGCCATAATAAGACAATTTTTCCCAACAACAGTTTTTCCTTTCGAGGCAGTTCCTCTATTTACGGTTGCACCTTCGCGAATGGTAGTGTTATCGCCAATTTCGGCAGTTGTTTCTTCACCTTGAAATTTTAAATCTTGAGGAATACCACTTATTACAGCACAAGGAAATATACGGCAATTTTTACCGATACGTGCACCATCTAAAATGGTGGCATGAGGCATAATCATTGTACCATCACCAATAACTACATTTTTATCAATAGTAACAAACGGGCCAATTGTTACGTTGGCTCCAATTTTTGCTTCCGGATGGATAGATGAATTAAGATTTTGCATGGTGTTTTTAAGAATTATTTATTTTTTACAATTTGTGCTAATAAATCAGCTTCAGTAACAATTTTCTCGCCAACAAATGCGGTTGCCTTCATATGCACTAAACCTCTTCTTATTGGTTCAATTAAATCTAAACGAAATACTAAGGTGTCACCGGGTATTACCTTCCCTCTAAATTTAGCTTCTTCAATTTTCATAAAGTAGGTCGACCATTTTTCCGGGTCTTCTACATTTTTCAGCGCTAAAATACCTCCTGTTTGAGCCATTGCTTCAATAATTAAAACACCCGGCATAACAGGTTCTTCAGGGAAGTGGCCTTGAAAAAAAGTTTCGTTAGCAGTAACATTTTTAACGCCAACCACTTTGTCTTTACTGATAGAAATGATTTTATCTATTAATAAAAATGGCCAACGGTGAGGTAATAATTTTTTTATTCCGTTAATATCTAAAACAGATTCTGTTTCGGGCGTATATAACGGAGCTTGTATTTCTTGTTTTTTTATTTCTTTGCGAATTTGTTTGGCAAAAGTTGTATTTGTTTTGTGTCCGGGTTTTGTTGCAATTACTTTACCCATAATAGGTTTGCCAATTAACGCCAAATCACCAATAACATCTAATAATTTATGTCGAGCAGGTTCGTTGTTGAACTTAAGTTCGCCACTAAGATAGCCAAGCTGATTGGCATCCATCGTGGAATGATTGGTTAATTCAGCAATTCGATTAAACTCTTCTTGAGGAAGAATTTCATCATAAATAACTATGGCATTTTTTAAATCGCCTCCTTTTATTAGGTTTTGTTTAAGTAAAGCTTCTATTTCTCTTATAAACACAAATGTTCTACAGTCGGCTATTTCTTTTTTAAATTCACTTAAATCGTTTAGTGATGCATATTGATTAGACAATATTTGAGAAGCATAAGAAATATGTACATCAATACTAAATTTTGTGTCGGGCAGAAGAACTATAGATGATCCTGTGTTTTCATCGATATACTCCATCTTATTTTTCACATAAAAATAATCTTTTTCTGCCGTTTGTTCTGTTATCCCCACTTTTTCAATTTCTTGTACAAAAAATAACGAACTACCATTGAGTATTGGAAATTCCGGAGCATTAACTTCTAGCAAACAATTATCTATACCAAGTGCATATAAAGCGGCTAAGGCGTGTTCAATGGTGCTAATTTCGGTAGTGTCTTTAATAAGAACAGTACCTCTGGTGGTTCCATTAACATAATCGGCCAAGGCATCAATTATGGGTTCATTGGGTAAATCAATGCGTTTTATTTTCAGACCATGGTTTTCGGGAGCAGGATTAAAAGTAAGGGTAATGTCCAATCCCGTATGAAGGCCTTTGCCATTTACAGAGAATGGACTTTTTATAGTTCTTTGACTACTCATTTTATAAAGAAAGTGTTAGCGGGTATTTATTATTGGTTGATTATTTTTTTTAATGTTTCGATTTCTTTTTTGAGTTCGATAACCATTTGTTGTAGTTCGGGTAAGTTTCTATGAACAGCATTTGTTCTTCTGTAATTTTTTATTTCTTGAACAGGAGCTCCCATCCATAGTTGATTTTCTACTTTAACAGATGAAGCAATACCGGATTTTGCACCAAAAACTGAGCCATTAGCAATTGTGGTATGCCCTGCAACACCACATTGTCCTGCAAACACACAATTTTTACCAATTTTTGTAGAACCGGCAATCCCTACTTGTCCTGCAATGGC
>JAFGVL010000072.1 GCA_016938015.1 Paludibacteraceae bacterium | reverse complement strand
GCGCAGCTCTTTCATTATTTCAAGTAATTGTTGAAAAGAGGCTAAAGTTTCTTTCATATTCGGGCTACTATTTTGGTTGTTTTAATTTCTAACAGTTATTTATTCACACAAAATTACGTTTTTTAATTGTGATTGTATAGTTTTGTTCATTAAAAACAACATGATAATAAAGCTTCGTCCGCCAAAACTGACACATGCAATAATCTTCGATTTAATAGGAGTTGCCACCTACCTGTTGCCTGCTCTAGGTGAGTATGCTGATGTACTGTGGGCTCCCCTTTCTGCCTATTTGTTTTACTCCATGTATGGTGGCAAATTGGGTGTTTTTGGGGCTTCGGTAAGTTTTTTAGAAGAAGCATTTCCTTTTACTGATTTTGTACCTACATTTACAATTGGGTGGATAATACATAAGTTAACAAAAAAGAAGGAAATTGAAGAAGCCTAAGCTTTAAATTAAAATTATTTTTTAGCGTATGTAAATAATTCAGGGTGTTCTTTTAAATAATCAATGGTTGTAGCATAGCCAATCTGAATTATTTCGTTGTACTTATCAAAACTAAATTCACTATATTTCTTAATTGCAGGAGATTCGATAAGAAAATCGCACAGTTTTCGACCTTCTTTTGCATTCAAATGCTCTACAGCTCGTATCGACAAACCCAACACTTCGGTTTTTTTGGTAATTTTTTTTTGTTCGTAATAAGGAAGTACATCCACACCAATTATAACCGAACATTTATCTTTTAGTATTTGAGCAGGTAGGTTATTAAAAAGACTACCGTCAACATACGTAGTTTCACCAATATTATTTGCTTCAAAAATTCCGGGTATTGATGCTGATGCCACCACATATTCGTGTAACAAATCGCCCTCGCCTATAATTATCCAATCGGCCTTATTTAAGTTAGACACACACACGTAAAACTCTTTTTTTAACTCATTGAAATTTTTATACGGCAACAAATTTTTCAATAAATTTCGCAATACTTTATGTTCAGATATACCTGTACTAGAAAGCGTTGGACTAATAATATCGCTTATTTTAAAAACTTTTTCGTTTCTCACTTCTTGAAGTATATTTTCGGGCTTATGTCCGGCAGCATACAACACGCCAACAATAGCGCCCATACTACTACCCGAAATAACTTGGGGATAAATGCCTTGTTCCTCCAGTGCTTGTAATACACCAACATGAGCATACCCTAAAGCCCCGCCCCCACTTAAACAAATTCCTATTTTTGGCTGCATAACTAACTGATTACATACGTTTTAAAACTACACCATTGCTTGCACCAACAAGCACCACAAAATCCGATTGGGAAGATAGTGTTTGTGTTAATGACTTTCCTGTTAAAGCATCTGTCCAAGTAGCATCTTTTTTAGGATTAATTTTTAAAAAATCGAAGGCATGTTGAGGTATTTTTATGGTTAACGAAACGTCTTTATCGTCGAAATTCACAACTAATACATACAACTCTTTTTTATAGCTTCGTAAAAAAGCAAATTGTTTTTCGCAATTAACATTTGGGTTATCATAATTTACCCACATCAAATCGTATGAGGCACCTTCTGAAAAAGCTTTTTCATTTAATCTCAAAGACAATACTTTTTTATACAAGGCTCTTAACTTACGCTGATTTGAATTTAATAACCTTTCACTATAGTTTCCGTTTACCCAAGAACGAATGCTGTTAATACTCCAATAATCAAAAATTGTAGTGCGACCATCCAACCCGCTAAAACCTTCTTCATCCATACCGGGCTCACCTAGTTCTTGTCCGAAATACACCATAAAAGGGGAATTAAAAAACAAGGCACTAACAATAAATGCAGGGATTATTTTTTCGGGATTACCGGCAAAAAATTCAGAAGCTATTCTTTGCTCGTCATGGTTTTCTAAAAAGTTGAGCATATGTGGCTGAATATCATTTACCGATTGCCAACAAGAAGTAATATCGGATGCCCATTTATTCTGATTACAGGTAATAGCACGTAAGGTATCGTACAAACCCACTTTATCGTACAAAAAATCGAATTTACCGGTAAAAATATAGTTGCGGTATTCAGAAGGATTATACACTTCGGCGATAAAAACTAACTGCGGATATTTTGCTTTCACTTTAGGAATTACCCATGCCCAAAATTCTACCGGCACCATTTCGGCCATATCACAACGAAAACCATCTACTTTTTTATGTGCCCAAAAAAAGAGTATTTCATACATTTTTTGCCAAGTATCCGGAATAGGATCAAAATGAGTTATTTTTCCTGCTTGATAGTCTACACCATAATTCAGTTTTACCGTTTCATACCAATCGTTTTTTGTTGGATAGGCTGTAAATTGGTCGTTACCGGTAGCTTTTGCCGGAAACTCCTGATATCCTTTTGCATCAAATTGAGGTACAAACTCCTGATAAGGAATATAATAGAAATTATTTTTGGGACTAAAGGCAAAATCAGAACGATCATTTTGTCCTAAATCATTAACCTTAGCTGGTTTAGCATCCGATTTATACTGACGAGCCACATGGTTTGGTACTAAATCAATAAGTACTTGTAAGCCGGCTTCGTGAGTTCTTTGTACCAGATTTTCGAACTCCTGCATACGAGAAGGAATATCTACCGCTAAATCGGGAGCAATATCGTAGTAATCTTTTATGGCATAAGGTGACCCTGCCAAACCTTTTACTACACCCTGATGGTCGGCCGAAATGTTATAGGAGTTATAACTTGTTTGTGAGGCATGCTCTATTACCCCCGTATACCAAATATGCGTAAAACCCATATCTTTAATTGCAGATAGGGCTTTCGAATTAAAATCATTGAGTTTTCCGCAACCATTTTCTGCTAATGTACCATTAGGGTTGTTGGTTGCAACAGTATTGCCGAATAAACGTGGTAAAACTTGGTAAATATTCATCTGTTAATGTATTTGTTTTCTATTTATTACCCCATACAGCTTTAGGGGTTGCTGTTATAGGTTCAACAACAGCTGTTTTTACAAGAGATGCACTTCGCAATGTATTGGAATATACCTTAAAATAATCTACCACCAAGGTACAAGAGCCGGCTACCTCAAAGCCATATATCGTTCCCTGCTTATTGATGCTTAATTGGTCGCAATAAACACATTCTCCATTAATGTAATAATAAATGTCCTGACCGATTTTTCGCAGACCGATAGTATTAAAGTTTTGTGCAAACAACCCTGCTTTAAGCAACTCGGTATACCAGCCAAAACAATGGTTATGGCCCACAAACATTCTTTTATTATTGTTAATAGAAAAATAATTGACCGACACAGGAGATTCAGCGTTGCCAAATAGCAACCCACATTGCGTATTGACTGATTCATCTTGAATTTTAAAACTACTTTCCATGTAAAAATCGGAGCTTGTTTGCAAAGGAATATTAACCACCACAAAAGTTCCTTCTGTACTTTTATTTTCAAATGTATACAAACCACTTTCTATACTTGCCGAATACTTTGTGGTATTTCCTGTTGGCCAATTCAGGGAGGTAGTAAAGTCATCTTCAATGATGGGCATTTCGGTAACAGAACCATCAAACACCTTTGTTGCCCAATATGGCGTAGGCGTGGACGGATTAAAAAGCTCATCCAAGTAATAGCTCCGCCTTATAGATCTAAAATTAATATTCCAACTACGGTTATCTTTTTCAGTTCCTCCGCACATAATTGATTTCCAATCGCCATTTGGCAAATAATCATTAATATGCCTTCTATCTAATAAGCCATGACCAAGTTCATGAAAAACAAGATTCTCGCGCAAATCTTCTGCATTGGCACTTTTACTTATTTTATCCCAGTAAGCTTGGTCAATAAGAATTCTTATTGGGTCTTCATAATAACAAATTCCTGCCACATCGGCATCTAAATCGCCAAATTTTAAAATGATACCTTGTTTTTCCAAATTGAAAGTTTTGCCTCTTAGAGCACCTTCGTTAAGAAACCGTTGAAGGTAGTCATCTAAAACTGATTCCACCTCATAAGTAGGTTCATCTACACACGATACCGCACTAAATAAAAATAGTACAAGAGAAAAAACAAAGTATATCTTTTTTATTTTCATTACTCTATGTATTCAAAATAGCGTCCGTTAAAAACAAGTTTTTTGTATTTTGACAAAATCATACCAAAATTATCTGTTTGTCGTATTTTTATTTGTTGTCTTTTAGAGTTGTAGAACAGTAATTTTTTAGTAAATCTACTTTGAGAAACCGGATGAAAAAGCACCTCTATGGAACTCATAATACTATCGTTCATTTTAAACAGAGGGATAGAATCTTGCAATTCCTGTCCTACTATTTGAAAAGTTTGATAGCTGTCAGAAAAATCTTTAGGCGTATAAAATGCATGAAAATACCCCATATAAATAGTTATATCGCCCCCTAACAGTATGCTGTAGATTTCAGAATAATAGCCTTTGGGGTCGTATTCATCATCATAGTTAATCATAGTTGCATACACTTTTCCTTGCGCTTCGTATTGAAAAATATTTACAAAATATTCCATCTTATCTTTTTCACCAATCCACCACGAATAAATTCGGAATTTATTATCATCGGAAGTAGCAACATCAATATAATTTTTCAACGAATCGAACGGATAATTAAGCATGGCAGGATAGGTAACACAGTAGTTTAAAATCTTTGTTTTTAAATTATTGTTTTCAATGTACAACGAATCAAAACTGCGAAAATTTTCATGTGCATCATACGGAGCCGCTTTCCAATAATTAATTTTTTTTACCGAAGCAATTAATTCGCTTTCAATTTCGGGCAAACTAATGGCAAACATAAACAACGGAAAAACAACACACATATATGTTACAAAAAACCTCATACACATTACCAGCTATCTATTAAAACATCAAATATAAAATAAAATTTTCAGTGTTTCTTATTTTAATAGAACTATAACACATATTTCAATATTCATGTTTTTGTAAGTTTCATGTAACTGTTTTGTAATATTAGTTACATTTCTTTGCATTTGTAATTAAATAAATAATACAATGAATACAAAAAATTTAATCAGTAAAAGTGCATTTGCAGTAATACTTCTGTTTAGTGCAGGTACAAACGGAACTATTTTTTCACAAGAAAAAGCTCCTATTGAAGCAGAAATTCCTTTAGTAAACCAATTGCAATCTGAGTTCAATAAAAGCAAATTATTAAAAATTAGCGGATATGTGCAAGCACAATACCAACTGGCAGATACTGCAGGCATTTCTTCATTTGCCGGAGGTAATTTCGGAAAAGGCACAAATAATCGCTTTATGGTACGTAGAGGACGTATAAAATTAACTTACGACAATAAGTTTTCTAAAGCGGTATTACAATTTGACATGACAGAAAAAGGTTTAGGAATAAAAGATGCGTATGTAACTATAACTGAACCGTGGTTAAAAACAATTTCTCTAACCGGTGGGATTTTCGATCGTCCTTTTGGATATGAAATATCGTACTCTTCGAGCGTTAGAGAAACTCCGGAGCGTTCGCGTGTTTACCAAACACTTTTCCCCGGAGAAAGAGATTTAGGAGGGAAACTCAGCTTTCAAGCACCCAAAACATCTAACTGGAATCTAGTAAAACTAGAAGTAGGATTACTCAACGGAAACGGCCCAAACGTAGAAACAGATGCTTACAAAGATATTAGCGGAAGGCTTTCTGTAAGCAAAACCAGTTCTAGTAAAAAATTTTCATGGGGACTTGGTTCTTCTTATTACATAGGAGGTTTTTCGGCTAAAACAGACTCGCTTTACACAACCAAAAAAGTAAATGAACAAAGCGTTTTTGTAAAAGACAGTATTGCACATGGCTCTAAATTAGATAGAGAATATATTGGGTTTGATGGACAAGTAAGTGTAAATTGGTGGTTAGGTAAAACTCAAGTTCGAGCAGAATACCTTTTAGGAACACAAACAAGTACTGAAAAAAGCTCTTCCAGCTTAACAGCTGCCATTAACGCAGATGCTTACTCACGTAACTTTGAGGGATATTATGTATACTTTATCCAAGATATTTTTAAAACAGCACTCCAAGCCGTTGTAAAATACGATGTATACGACCCAAATATACATGTTGCAGGAAACACAATTGGATTACCTGCTCCTACAGACTATAAAAAAACAGGTGAAGCAGACATTAAATATGCAACACTGGGAATCGGATTAAATTACCAATGGAACAAACACGTTAAAATAATGGCCTACTACGATATGGTTACTAACGAAACTACTATCAACAGCAAGCATGACAGCACACTTAAAGACTTATCGAAAGATAGAAAAGACAATGTTTTTACACTCAGAGTTCAATATAAATTCTAATAAAATTTTACGGTAGCGTAATTAGGCTGTAATGTTTTTGTAATATCTATAACATTTCTTTGTACTATAATTAAAAATGAAAAAAAATGAAAAAAAACAATGTGTTATTTTTAGCTGCATTATCATTGATATTTGCTGCTTGTAATTCAAAATCGACTGATAAAACAACGCTTAGCGGAAGTATTAAAATTGATGGCTCCAGCACTGTATATCCTTTAACAGAAGCTGTAGCAGAAGAGTTTAGAGCAGAACAACCAAAGGTTGATATTACTATTGGCGTGTCGGGAACCGGTGGTGGATTTAAAAAATTCGGACGTGGAGAAACTGATATCTCTGATGCATCTAGACTAATAAAAGATTCTGAAATAGAGCTTTGTAAAGAAAAAAACATCCATTATCACGGCATACCTGTAGCCTACGATGGTATGGCTGTACTTGTAAATCCGGCTAACCACTGGGTGAAAGATATTACAGTAGAAGAATTGAAAAAAATATGGGAACCGGAAGCACAAAATGTGATTAAAAAATGGAACCAAATTCGTGCAGAGTGGCCAAACGAAGAAATACATTTATACGGACCCGGTGTTGCTTCGGGAACATACGATTATTTTACAGAAGTCATTGTAGGAAAAAGTGGCTCCAGCAGGGGTGATTTCACAGCCAGTGAAGATGATAATGTATTGGTTCAAGGTATTAAAGGCGATAAATTTGCCCTCGGATTTTTTGGACTTGCTTATTATGAAGAAAACAAAGAATCATTAAAACTAGTTCCTGTTGATAATGGTAATGGACCTGTCTCGCCAACTTTTGAAACAATAAAAAACAAAACATACAGCCCGCTATCAAGACCAATTTATATTTACGTAAACAGTACTGCTGCACAAAGACCTGAAGTTGTAGCCTTTGTGAACTTCTACCTAAAATCGGCTTCTGTATTATCGAAAGAAATTGGTTATATTCCTCTTGCTGATGAGCTTTATGCGGAAGAATTAAAAAAGTTTGAAACCTTTGTTAATACCACAACAAAAAAATAAGCTAAAAAGCAAGGATTAGTTAGCCTTTAAAATGCGAACTAATCCTTGCTTTAATTAATTTAAACCAATTATCTTGAAAAAGTTAAAAGAAAATATCATTGAAAAACTTTTGTTTTCAAGTGCCATTTTTACAATACTTACCACCCTATCAATTATTGGTATATTATTGTACGAAGCCATTCAATTTTTTGAAGAGGTGCCGCTTTTCGATTTCCTTACCGATACACAATGGACACCCCTCTTCGACGATAAGCATTTTGGCATTTTACCTTTACTAAGCGGTACACTGCTTACCTCATTTATTGCTATTGCCATAGCCTTACCAATTGGATTAAGCATTGCCGTATACCTAAATGAATATGCCAATAAAAAATTTAGAAAAATAATAAAACCCATTCTTGAGTTGTTGGCTGCAGTACCTTCTGTGGTATATGGATTTTTTGCACTGATAATTGTTACTCCCGCTTTACAATCGTTTATTCCGGGTATGTCCGGTTTTAATTCCCTCTCGGCAGGAATTGTAATGGCTATTATGATATTACCGTTTATTTCGTCGCTTAGCGAAGATGCTTTGTTTGCCGTACCCAAAAACTTACGCGAAGCCTCTTATGGTATGGGAGCTACCCGCTTTCAAACTGTTTTTAGAGTAACCATACCAGCCGCCAATTCGGGCATTATTGTTTCTGTTATTTTAGCCATTTCCAGAGCCATTGGCGAAACCATGATTGTGGCTATAGCCGCCGGACAGCAACCTCGTTTAACAGCCAACCCTCTTGTTCCGGTCGAAACCATTTCGGCCTATATTGTACAAGTAAGTTTAGGCGATGTACCTCATAATTCGTTAGAATACAGAACGATATTTGCAGCAGGCATCACCCTATTCGCTTTTACGTTTTTATTAAATAATGTTAGTTTTTGGTTACGTAAAAAATACCAACGTAAGTATGCATAACACTAAAAAAAATAGACTCATTGATAAAAGCTTCCAGTTTTGGGGAATTGGAAATACTTTTATTGGCATTGTTTTACTAGCCATATTCATTGGGTATATTGTGTATTTGGGAGCATCCCGACTTAGTTTTGATTTTTTAAGCTCTCTTCCATCTCGGTTTCCTGATAAATCGGGAATTTATACGGCTATGGTTGGCTCCGTTTGGATCATGTTTCTTACCGCCATATTTGCTATTCCGATAGGAGTTTCAGCAGCCATTTATTTAGAAGAATACCAGAAAAAAAATCGCTTTGCCAATATATTAGAAATAAACATTTCTAACTTAGCCGGAGTGCCATCTATCATTTATGGTTTACTCGGACTTCAAGTTTTTTCGAGAACAATAGGCTTAGGAGGCAACTTGCTGGCTGGCGCTTTAACCTTATCTCTACTTATATTGCCAATCATTATAGTGGCAACCAGAGAAGCTCTTAAAGCAGTTCCCAATTTAATTAAAGATGCCTCTTATGCACTGGGTGCTACGAAATGGCAAACCATTAGGCACCAAATATTACCGGCTGCTTCGGGAGGTATAATGACAGGCATTATTCTATCTATTTCGCGTGCAGTGGGCGAGGCCGCTCCTTTAATTGTAGTAGGAGCTTTGGCGTATGTACCTTTTGTACCAACAAGCCCTATGGATGATTTTTCAGTTTTACCTATTCAAATTTTCAATTGGATATCAAGACCGCAAGCAGGGTTTATTGTAAATGCAGCTGCCGGTATTATTGTTTTATTGGTAATTACATTTTCTATGAACCTGGTAGCAATACTAATTAGAAATAAGTTTGAGAAAAAAATGAACTAACTTCTCCCAAAAATTCGTTTTAACTAGTTGAATAAAATATGCCAACAACAATTATAGAATCAAAAGACTTCAATTTATTTTACGGTGACTTTCAGGCCTTAAAAAACATCAACTTTCAGGCAGAAGAAAATACGGTTACCGCTTTTATCGGACCATCGGGCTGTGGAAAATCTACTTTATTACGCTCTTTTAACCGCATGAACGATTTAATTGAAGGAGTGCAAACAACCGGCGAAACCAATATCAACGGTATCAGTGTTTACGATAAATCGGTAGATGTTAACGAGTTACGAAAAAGAATTGGCATGGTTTTTCAGAAACCAAATCCTTTTCCAAAAAGTATTTTCGAAAATGTTGCCTATGGGTTACGCATTGATGGAATAAAAGATAAACACATTATTGAAGAAAAAGTAGTATCTTCATTAAAAAAAGCCGCCTTGTGGGATGAAGTGAAAGACAACTTGAAAAAATCGGCATTAGCCCTTTCGGGAGGACAACAACAACGGTTATGTATTGCACGTGCTTTAGCCATTGAGCCTTCTATTATTTTAATGGACGAACCGGCTTCTGCATTAGATCCAATATCCACTTCAAAAATTGAAGATTTAATATACGAACTGAAAAAAAACTATACCATTATTATTGTAACACACAATATGCAACAAGCCGGTAGAATAAGCGATAATACAGCTTTCTTTTATATGGGCGAATTGATAGAATGTGACGATACTAAAACTATATTTACCAATCCGTCAAACCTACGCACTCAAAACTATATAACAGGTCGCTTCGGTTAAGTAGTTTTCTCAAAATTATTAACTATTAATTATTAATTAACTGAATATGTCTCATTTAAACATAGAAATAGAACGATTAAAAACCGACACCATTGAAATGTGGTGTTTGGTAATCAGTCAACTCGAAAAAGCAAAACTCGCCATCGAAACCTTCGACGAACACTTAGCTAACGAAATAAATGCCAACGAAAAACGTGTAGATGCATTCGAATTAAAACTAGACATGGATTGTGAGAACATTCTTGCGCTATTTAATCCTTTAGCAAACGACCTACGTTTTGTACTTTCCGTTTTAAAAATCAATTACAACCTCGAACGAATTGGCGATTATGCCAAAGGCATTACCCGTTGTATTAAAAATACAAGCGAACCTTTTAGCAAAGAGGTATTACGCGAAACACACGTTATTTCAATGTTTGAAATTGCCATTGACATGCTCCGAGGAACATTAGAATCCTTTGAAAGTGAAAACAACAAAAATGCCATTGCTGTGTTTAAAAAAGATGAATATTTAGATAAAGTAAACAGTGAAGCAAATGTCGTTATTGCAGACATAATTAAACGAAATCCTGAAAAAATAAACGACACCCTACAACTACTTTCTTTTATCCGAAAACTTGAACGTGTAGGCGACCAAGTGCAAAATATTGCCGAAGAAATTGTATTCTATATCGAAGCAAAAGTGATTAAACACTCAAAAAATAAAAAGGTGTAATTAATTAAAGAAATTTAAAGAAAACGCAAACTGAGAGGTTTGCGTTTTCTTTTTGGTGCAAATTTTACTAAACAGTAAAAAATTGACAAGCACACAAGAGCTACTAAAATATTCGTTCACATACATTTAAACTAAACAAATATTATTGGTATGTACCAATAATAAAACTGTATCAGTATTGTTATTCATGTTAATAAAAGACCTAAATAAGTAGTGTAATTTTAAACCCTCCGTCATTTTTTTGTTTGATTTCTGAAACAAAATCCCCTTTACTTTGTCTCGAATTAAAAAAAATTACTAATTAAAAACAAGAAAAATGAAAAGAGTTTATTTATTGGGCATAATAAGCCTATTTATGCTAATCAACCCTCTAACTGCAAGAGAAAGAGTTATTAGTATGCAAGTTAACAAAGCCAGTGATGATATTGAAGAATGGCTAACGGGTGTTGATGCCGGTCAAACAGATTATAATAGTAGTGACTTAGAACTGGGATGTGAAAACAAAGATGGCTCAAACCAACAAATGGTTGGAGTGCGTTTTAACAACATTCCTATAGGAAAAAGTAGAACTATTACCAATGCTTATTTAGAATTCGAATTAGATGCTACCTCAAAAACAACTGATCTATTTACTGTTTATATTCTGGCAGAAAATTCAGATAGTACAGCTACTTTTAATGGTTCTACCAGTGAACCCTTCGCTCTTACATCCAGACCAAAACTAAATGACTCCATTTTATGGAGTATACCAACCGGTGAATTTAGTACTTCAAACGAACGATATTCCAGTTCCGACATCAAAAGCTTAATACAAAATTTAGTTAACAGAACAAATTGGAAAACGGGAAATGCAATGACGTTCTTTATTAAAGGCACAGGTACTCGCGAAGTGGAATCTTTCGAAGGAGAAGCTACTGCAGCAGCTAAACTTTATATAGAATATACAATGACCGAAGATGACTTAACTCAATACATTGCCGATTCTATTGCTGCTTGTGAAGAAATGAAATTGACTGCTCAATTAGACTCAGTAATTGCTGAATTTGCAAGCAGAGTAACAGAATCTGATTATACTATTCCTTCTTGGACTTTATACAAAAGAGAAGAAATTAAGTATTTAAATAATAGAATTTTAGGTGATTCAGCAATTTTAATCAATGCTCAAACTGCTTTAGTAAATAAAAAAATGCCGTATACCGTTTCGATGGCTATTAACGGAGACCCCAAAACACAACTTGGATTTACATGGTATACAAATTTAGGAGAACTACCGGGTAGAGTTGAGATTTTACAGGGTGCTGTTGCCGATACTACTGCTTTTCAATCTGCAACATTAGTATTTAATGCCGATACCCTAGGTATTCGTAATTTGAATTACACTGTTAGTAATAATAACTTAACAACACTGGCAGGAATAACTGCTAATTCAAAAAGAAATTATACCTCTCATAAAACTTTAGCAACAGGTTTAACTGCAAATACCTTGTATTCGTACCGAGTAGGATACCCCGGAGCATGGAGTCCGGTAGGTACATTTACAACCGCAACTACAGGAAATGATTTTAGATTTTTATACCTTGCTGATACTCAAGCTCACAACGATGAATATTTTGGTGTTTCTCAAAAAACAATCGCTGAGGCAAAAAATTTAATGACAAATATCGATTTTTGTATGATGACTGGAGATTTAGTGGAAACACCGGGTTCTACTAACTCTGAGTGGGAATGGGAACAATGGTTTGAAACAAATAAAGCGGTATGGAAAGATGTACCTATTGCTCCAATTTGTGGAAATCATGATAAATCTTCTAATAAAAATTTAACAAACCATTTCAATACAAAAGCAGTAAATTTTGACCAAGAAATGTCTACAACTCCGGGATCTGTTTACTCTTTTGTTTATGGTGATGCTTTATTTATTGCTTGTAGTACCGAAGATTACAGCAAAGTTGGATATTTGGATTCTTTGAAAAATTTTATCCGTACAGAAGTTGCGGCTCATCCTAATGTGAGATGGAAAATTGCTTTTTATCATAAAACTATTTATACAGGAAGTAATAGTCATCAAAGCGATTCAGACGGAAAAACAGTTCGTAAAGCTTTAGCTCCTATTTTTGATGAGGTGGGTATAGACATGGCTTTTCAAGGACATGACCATATTTATGAAGTAATTGGTGTAACTAATAACTTTGCATTGGTAAATGATGCCAATAGAGGAGTTCAAACCGTTACAGGTGGTGTTCGCGAAAATATGACCGGAAAACAAGGCGGTATCTTCAATGTAAAAAATGGCACTTTATTTTTCTTGAACAACTCTGCCGGAAAGAAAAAATACGAACCACGAGATTCTACACAAATGGCTGCTGCATTTAATGCTCATCAAATAACTAATTATTGGGGAATGTTTACCGGCAAATTTGGTCAAACAGGAGAACCTACTTTTAGTGATGTAAGAGTAACAGCAGATACTATATATGTTACAACCTATACAGTAAATGATGCAGGTATACCTACTGAATTTGACTCATTTAAAGTAGTTAAAACAGACTTCCCAACAGTTAATATAAAAGGAAATGAAAATCTTGTGGATATTCGTATTTATCCAAATCCTTCAAAAAATAGCATTAATGTGGATGGAATTAAAGCAGATGTAATTGGATTGTTTAATATGAACGGACAACTAGTTGCTTCTTCTCAAAATTCAAATCAAATAAACGTATCAAATTTAAATACAGGAGTTTATCTCATAAAAATTCTTTCAAATGATAAAATGTTTGTAGATCAAGTAATTGTAAAAAAATAAGATAGTTTAGTGTAAGTTGGTAGAAACCGCCTAATGTTCAATCGTGAACTGAAGGCGGTTTTTTTTACAAAAAACGTAATATAAACAAGATGTTAAAAATAAAAACTTCAGCAACTATCTAGTAAAATTTAGATAATTAACGTGAGTTCGATGAAATTATAAATAATATAGTTTTCTATTAATTTGCTTTGAGTAAACCTCCTTTTAATAAATAATCACGTTGAGAACTCAGCATTTTAGAATCATTTTTTACCTTACTACTTGATTCTTTCTCCCGCATTACTTTAAATTTACAAAGAGAAAAAAATAATTTTGAAAGTTTTTTATGAAAATTAAAAAAAAAGCAAATAAAACAATAAACTAATCACCCTAAAAAAGGATAAACTTACATCCCTATTTAGAATGCTTGGCTTTCCTTAAAATAAATATCCTTATCGGCGTTTGTGTATATACGATTTTTCCTGATTCATTGTACTTGAGTACACCCTTGGTAGTAGCCGGTTCCATCTTAGCTATGCAATATCTGAAATGCCTGCATCCACTGGGTGGAGCAACAGCTTTAATAACTGTTAGTGAATCAGCAAGTATTAAGTCACTTGGTCATTTCACATACTATTTCCTGTACTTAGCAGGGCTTTGATCTTACTTTTTGTTGCATTAATATTAATAACCTAAGCAGAAATAGAAACTATCCTGCAAAAAGAAGCCACATACCACTAATAAGTATTTTCGCAGCGAAAGCAAAACGGCTCGAAAAGAACTATTTGCATAGCTAGTATCTCTATTTACTTTAGTGAAACATGCTATAATTTTTTAAAACAACAAATAAAAAAAATATAAATAATTAGGATTGTTAATTTAAATTGCTTTATCTTTGTGAGCGAACATTCACTCACGTATAATTATAACATGAATACAGAAATAACAGAAAGGCAAAAAGAGATTATTAGAGTGTCTCTTGAAATTATTGCTGAAAGCGGTATACAGTCGCTTACAATAAAAAATCTTGCAAAAAAAATCGGTTTTGCCGAATCAGCGATATACCGTCATTATGAGAACAAAATTCAGATATTACTGGCTATACTTGAATTTTTCAAACAAAATTCAGAGTATTTCTTTACCAGTCAATTGGACTCAAACGAGCATACATCAATAAAAATCGAACATCTATTTCTTAATCATTTCAAGAAGTTCGCTGATACACCATCACTCGTAGCTGTGATTTTCTCGGAAGAGATATTTCGTAACGAGGAAGCACTTACCGATAAAGTGAAAGAAATATTGAATAAAAACATTACAAATCTTACAGCTATAATAGAAACAGGGCAGAGCAAAGACGAAATCAGGATTGATATAGAAGCCGCTCATTTGGCTGTAATGATTATGGGTTCATTGAGAATGTTTGTAAAACAATGGCACATGTCAAATTACAATTTCAATTTGATAGAAAAAGGTTCCGAATTCATACATTCTATTAAGACATTAGTTAAGTAAACATTACATTATGAAAATTACTATTGTAAAAGAAACCCCTATTGTTGAAACCCCACATAAACTAGATGTTCGTAAGTTGTATGACACGGACTCGGCTCAAGCCATGCACATTACCCTGCAAGCAGGTAAAGCACTAAAACCTCATATTACCCCAGTGGATGTATTCTTTTATATCTTGGAAGGCACTCCCAAAGTGCTGGTTGGCGATGAAAAAATTGAGGTGAAAGCAGACTGTCTAGTGGAAAGTCCGAAAGATATTGTACATTGTCTGTACAACAACTCAACTACCGTTGCACGTATTTTGGTTATAAAAGCACCAAGGCCTACAACGCAAACAAAATTATTGTAAAAACCACTATTTATGAGAATAAAAAATGCACTTCGCTACACGCTTGCGCTGATTATTATTGTACTTGGATTTGCTACTTTGTTTTTAAGTAGTTCTATTGTTTTTGATTTATTTGGCATAAGAGCTAAAGAGGGTAATTATGTCCTTTTTGTAGTTCTGGCAAATTTAGTTTGTAGTATTCTGTACCTTCTTGCGGGTTATGGAATCATTACTAAAAAAGGCTGGGTAACTAAAATTCTAAGCAGCTCGTTAATTGTACTTCTTTTAGCTTTTACAGGGCTTCTAGTACACATCAATATGAATGGTATTTATGAAACTAAAACAATCGGCGCATTGACTTTTAGAATTGCTATTACGGTATTATTTGTAAGCGCTTCCTACCTACTCAATAAAAGCATGAAAAATGAACACTAAAAAAAATTTAAAGCTGATGTTAGTAAATATTCACACTCTAAGAGTGTTGTTTTCATTCGTTTTTGTACTGTTTACTGCCTTTCATGGACAAGCACAAAATTGGTCATTACAAATGTGTATTGACACGGCTCAAGTACATAATAAAAGTCTTCAGATAAGTAGGAATAATGTAACTATCGGCAAGCAAAAACAAAAAGAAGCTATAGCCAACCTATTACCGAAAGTGAATGTGGTGGGCGATTACAAGTATTTTACCGATTTGCCTTATCAACTTATGCCCATGTCTACCTTCAACCCTACAGCTCCGGAGGGTCAATTCAGGGAGGCGCAATTTGGTGTGCCTCACAACATGAGTGCGGCAATTCAATTTTCATTGCCTTTGTATAACCCTCAAATATATGGAGGTATTAGATCTTCAAAGATAGCAACAGAAATAAGCGAACTGCAATACAAAAAAACTGAGGAACAGGTGTATTTTGAGGTTTCAAATTTGTATTACAATGCTCAAATTCTCTATAACCAGCTGGCGTTTATCGATAGCAATATCGTTAATACAAACAAGCTTTTGGAAAATCTGCGACTCTTGTATCAACAATTGATGATAAAAGGCACTGATGTCAAAAAAGTTGAGCTTCAACTAGAACTACTAAAAACCCAGAAAGAGATGGCTGCGAATAACCTTGAACAGGTATTGAATGCTCTCAAACTATCTATGGGGCTATCATCCTCTATGAATTTGAAGATAGAAACCACTATTATATTTAACAACATACAGGCATATGAAAATGCAACAACAGTTGATTTACTTCTAATCAATTCGCAAAACCGGCTTCTAAGCAGTGAATTGAAAACCTTGAGAAATTCCAAATTGCCAACAGTTTCATTATATGGAAGTTATGGACAAACAGGATTTGGCTACGACAAACAACCAAACGATTTTTTGAAATTTTTCCCAACGAGTTTCGTGGGACTACAATTAGCTTATCCCCTATTTAATGGAACGGTTAGCTATCGAAAAATAAAGCAAAAGAAAATAGAGATTGAAAACAATCAGTTGCAAATAAATTTAGTAACAGACCAAAATAATATGCTCATTGAGAATGCTACGCGTCGAAGAACAGTAACACAGCATACAATTGCAAATACTACATCTCAAATAGAATTAGCTAAAAATATCTATGAACAAACACTGTTGCAACAAAAACACGGAACCGCAAACCTAACAGATGTTTTGCTAGCAGATAACACGCTGAGAGAGGCACAACAAAATCATTTGTCGGCTATTGTAGAGTTTTTGAAAGCTGATTTAGAATTAAAACGATTAACAGGAAATATAAAATAACAACCATAAAACACTTAAGAAAATGAAAATTGATAAAAAATATGAAATGATAGTTACGCTTACAACCATGGTATTGATAATGACATGCGTTGTAACATTTGTGAGTGTGGGTGTAAATTTCGGGTTCAATCCCGGTTTTATTTCGAAATGGGTAAAAATGTGGGCTTTAGGCTTTTCGGTTGCCATTCCGGTGGTATTAGTACTTATGCCTATTATTAAAAGAAATGTAGCAAAAATTATAAGTGAATAATAAAGAAAAATTGGAAACCGTATGAAAAAGAAAATTATTTACATAGTATTGGCCTTGGCACTTGTTTTCGTTGTGGTTATTCGTTTAAAAAACAACAAAGAAACTACACAGAAAAGAGTTTATCAGTACGACAAAGAAACTCCTATAAGTGTTCAAGTAGATACATTACAGCTTGAGTTTGCTGATGCTGAATATTCGTATACCGGCTCATTCGAGCCTAACAAAGAAAGCAAGATAAGTGCAGATATTCAAGGTAAGATAAGTAAATTGCTTGTTGATATTGGAAGTAATGTAAGAACCGGTCAGCCCGTAATTCAATTAGACAACTCCTTGCTTAAATTACAACTTCAATCTGTTAAAGTTCAGATAGAAGGATTGGAAGCCGATGTAAGAAGATATACAGTACTTGCCAATGCCGAGGCCATTCAAGGGGTACAATTGGAGAAAACGGAATTGGCATTGAAATCAGCAAATGTGCAAAAAGCGACTTTGCTCGAACAAATTAACAAAACCACCATCAAAGCGCCATTTAACGGTGTTGTAACTGCAAAAATGACTGAAGAAGGTGCATTTGCTGCACCAGGAGTCCCTTTATTACAAATTACAGATATCTCGAATTTAAAATTCACCATCAATTTGCCTGAGCAAGAAATTAATCAGTTTGAGATGCAACAATCCAATCAACTCACTGTTGATGCATTTCCGGATATTAAATTGAAGGGTAAAGTTACGATGATTGGTAGCAAAGCGAATGTAGGAAATAGTTTCCCTGTTCAATTTTCACTTGCTAATACACCCGATTTAAAAATAAAATCAGGCATGTCGGGCCGTGTTCTTTTTGCAAGTAAAGACAAGCAAAAATACATTATCATCCCCTCCTCGTCTATTCAAGGAAGCAATAGTAATCCGCAAGTTTTTAAAGTAAAACAAGGCAAAGCCAAACTAGTTGACATAAGCATATCAAAACGTTTCGGAAATAAGGCGATAGTAGAAAAAGGATTAGTAGAGGGCGATGTACTCGTCACCAACGGATTTATTACTCTTTTTGACGGAGCAACTGTTTCAATTAAAAACTAAAAGCTATGAATATCACAGATATTGCCATAAAGCGACCATCGCTCATAATAGTTCTTTTTAGCGTATTTACATTGCTAGGAATAATTGGCTATAAAAACCTAAGTTACGAACTCTTACCCGATTTCAATCAGCCTGTAGTGGTAATTAAAACAATTTACCCAGGTGCTGAACCCGAAGAGGTTGAAACTTCTGTGTCTAGAAAAATTGAAGATGCTCTTTCAAATTTAGAGGGCGTAGATTACTTGGAAACAAAGTCAATGCCCAACGCATCGGTTATTATAGCTAATCTAAAATATGGGACCAATGTGGATAAAGCCATGCAAGATGCACAGCGCTATATCGACAATATTAAAAAGGATTTGCCTGCCGACATTCAAAGTCCGGTGATGAGCAAAATTTCGCCCAACGATTTGCCAATTATCTCTATAAGTGCTACCAGCAAATTGTCGGAAACTGAGTTTTATCAAAAAATGAAAGATGACTATCTGCCTCAAATTCAACAATTAAAAGGGGTAGCAGAAATAAGCTTGCTAGGTGGAGAAGAGCGTGAGATTCAGGTAAAAGTGAATCAAGATAAATTACGCTATTACAAAATATCTCTAAGTCAGGTGGTAGATGCCATAAATCGCTCAGGATTAGACCTTCCTGCCGGAAAAGTACAATCGCAGAAAGAAAATAATTCGGTACGAATTACCGGTAAGTTCACATCAATAGACGATATAATGGATGTGCAAGTAGCCATGCCAATGCCAAACAGCCCCGTGTATGTGAAAGACATTGCTAATGTAATTGATGGTATTAAGGAAGTAAGTTCAGTAAGCAGATATAATGGAACAAGCGGTATTGGGCTGCTACTAAAAAAACAAGGTGATGCAAATGCAGTAGATGTATCAAAGTTAGTTCGTGAAAAATTAAAAGCAATTGAAGAGCAAAATAAAAATGCAGGGGTGAAATTTACCATAGCCGACGATTCTACGGATAAAACAATAGCCGCCGTAAACTCGGTAGTGTTTGATTTATTATTGGCAGTATTACTGGTTTCGCTTGTAATGCTATTGTTCTTAAGAAGTTACCGTAACTCTCTAATCGTATTGGTTTCCATTCCAACCTCACTTGTAACTGCCTTTGCTGTGATGTGGCTTTTGGGCTACACCTTGAATTTAATGACCTTACTCGCTATGTCCTTAATTATTGGGATTCTTGTTGATGATGCCATAGTGATACTTGAAAACATTCAGCGGCATCTTGATATGGGGAAAAAGAAGCGTGCCGCAGCCATGGAAGGTCGTATGGAAATTGGCTTTTCGGCTCTTTCAATTACCTTGGTTGACGTGGTTGTTTTCTTGCCTATTTTGTTTTTGCAGGTATTTGTTGCCGATATGCTTAAACAATTTTCTGTTGTCGTTATTACCTCAACACTAACTAGTTTACTGGTTGGTTTTACCCTTACACCATGGCTTGCTTCTCGAATCGGTAAAAGAGAGGATTTAAAACCCACCAATATAATAAACCGTTTTCTACTTTGGTTTGAATTTAAATTAAACACTTTTATTTTTTGGTATGGAAGACAACTTACTTGGGTATTAAGTCACAAACGAATATTTACAGGCATTGTTGTGCTTCTTTTTATAATGACTTTAGTTGTAATGAAACAAGGCATTATTGGCAAAGAGATGATGTCTACCGGCGACCAAGGGAAATTCAGATTGAACTTAGAATATGATAAAACAATAACAGTTCAACAGAATAATATTGTATCTCAACAAATTGAAACTTATATTCTGAACCAAGCTGAAGTTTCTACACTTTTTAGCAACATTGGCGGACCAAGCGCCGGAATTGGAAGTCTAGGTGTAGGGGCTGCGAATAAATCGGAGTTTACTATCCAGTTAAAACCCGAAAAAGAAAGAAGTATGAAAACAGAAGATTTTATGAAACAACTTCTTACAGAGCTTCGATCTAATTATCCGGGTATCAATTTTTCCGTAGCTGTTATTGGCTTATTACCTAAAGGTGCCCCAATAAAAATCACATTGAGTGGAGCTAATCTCAATTTAATAATGAGAACTGCGCAAGATTTGAAATCCACCATAGAAACTATACCAGGAGCAGACAATGTTCAATTGTCGGTAGTAGAAGGAAATCCGGAATATAAAGTTATACCTGATAAAGATAAAATGCAGCGTTTAGGACTAACAACCGCCTATGTTGGAAATAATTTAAGAACCGCATTCACAGGAAACGAAGATGCTTCTTTAACCGAAGATGGTACTGAATACCCTGTGCGCATTTGGCTTGACGAGTTTAGTCGTAAGAATTTTGAAGATGTAAAGCATCTTACCATCGTAAATCCGATGAATACACCTATTGAAGTATCACAGTTTGCCACGGTGGTACAAGATAACTCACCCTCGCTTTTAGAACGCCTCGACAGACAAGCATCAGTTACCCTCACTGCCGAATCATTTGGCCGCCCGTCAGGCACTTTAGCTGGAGATGTGATTGCCTATCTAAAAACCAAACCACTGCCTGAAGGAGTTAAGTTAAGTTGGGGTGCAGATATAAAAACACAAAACGAAAGCTTTGGGGCTTTGGGTTCTGTTTTGCTTATTTCATTTATCCTGATTTATCTGATAATGATTGCGTTATACGACAGCTACATCTATCCTTTTGTAGCGCTATTCGGCATCCCTGTTGCTGTTATCGGGGCATTCCTAGCATTGAATCTATCATTAAATCACATGACCCTTTTTGCTCAACTTGGACTTATTATGCTCATGGGCTTGGTAACAAAGAATTCTATTCTGATTGTGGACTTTACGAATCAATTGAAAGCACAAGGTAAACATTTCAAAGAAGCAATAATTACAGCAAGCAAGGAACGACTTCGTCCTATACTAATGACTACCCTGGCTATGGCAATAGGCATGTTGCCCATTGCATTGGGCAAAGGCACTGCAAGTGAGTGGAAAAATGGATTAGCGTGGGTTATTATCGGCGGCTTACTCTCTTCATTAATTTTGACCGTTTTCTTAGTTCCCATGGTATATTATGTGGTAGATAGCATAAAGGAAAAAATTGCAAAAAAGAAAGGAGTAGCAAAATGAGAAATAGAATACTAGTTATTTGTTCTTTTCTCTTTATGCTACCTTTTACATCTTATAGCAATCAAGGCGATAAGAAATTCTCATTAACAATTCATGTTGACAATCTAAGAAACTCAAAAGGAATTGTGCAATTTGCTTTATACAATAAGAATGGATCCATTCCTGATGAGAATTATAAGAAATGCTACAAGTTAATGAAAGCGAAAATTACAAATGGTGCTTCTGTGATAACTTTCAGTGATATTCCCCTAGGTAGGTATGCTGTAAATATTTTCCACGATGAGAATAGTAACGGTAAAATTGATAAAGGATTTATACTACCAAAAGAAGGATTAGGTTTCTCAAACTTTAAAACAATTGGTTTTTCAAACAGGCCTTCATTTTCAAAAACATCATTTGATTTAAATGCAGACAAAACCTTAAAGCTTACAATTGTTTATATGTGAAAAAGCTAGGAATAAACTAACAAATCATAACTATTTCAGACAAACTTCTAACAACAGAGAATAAGATAATACATGCTGCAAAAAGTGTATTTCTGTTTTATGGTTATCACGGAGCTACACTTCAACAAGTTGCTGATTTAGCTGGTGTTCATAAATCAGCCATTCATTACTATTTTCGCTCAAAAGAAAGATTGTATGAAAATTATATTTCATAATCTCATAACACAAATAGTTAGCTACTAACAAGAGTTATTAATTTAACGTGAGTTCGATGATAAACTGTGAATGATGAACTCAAAAATAGGTGCCAAGTTAAACACACTAAACACCGAAACTTTAATAATTTCTTAGCAAGCTTGTTGTCGGAATTAATTGTTTACTCTTTCTTTCCAAAAAAAAAACATCAATCAACCTATAGATAATTGACTCCAGGCTGATTGCTTAATTACATCTTCGTCGAACTCACCTTATAGTAAGAAATACTAGAAGTAATAGTTTTGAAATACTTGTAATATATGTGTAACAATAATTACGATTTATTGTAACACATATATATTATTCATGAAACAGCATGCTTATATGTTTGCATTGTCAAAAAACAAACAGATGATAATGCAACAATTTAGAAAAAAAGAAACAAACAAAAAGTTTTCAAGACAATTATTTATACTAGTTTTTCTTATGTCGTTCAATGTTTTAATTTTTTCCCAAGAAGGTAAAATTAAAGGAATAATTACAGATGAAAATACAAAAGAAACACTAATTGGAGCTTCAATACTAGTACAAGGAACTTCAAAAGGAGCAATAACAAGTATTGATGGAGACTATTTTTTAACTATAACTCCCGGAACTTATACTCTTATAGTTCAAAGTATGTCGTACGAAAAAAAAACAATCCCAAATATAGTTGTTAAAGCGGGAGAAACAACATTAGTAGATATTTCGATGAAAGAAATTGGTTTTGCTTTGGATAACGTAGTTGTAGTTGCCAAAAGAAACCTCGAAAGTGAAACTATTTTATTAATGGAGCAAAAAGCATCTGTTGTTGCAAAACAAGCTGTTGGTGCCAAAGAAATGTCACGAAAAGGAATAAGCGATGCCGAAGATGCTGTAGTTCAAGTTTCCGGTATTTCGAAACAAGAAGGAGTAAAAAATGTTTTTGTGCGAGGCTTAGGCGACAGGTACAATTATACAACGCTTAACGGATTTCCAATACCTTCCGAAGACCCTGAATACAAAAATATCTCCCTCGATTTTTTTGGTTCAGACATCATTCAGAATATCGGCTTAAACAAAGTATTTACAAGTGATAACTATTCCGACGTTGGTGGAGCTGTAATAGATATTTCTTCTAAAGAATTATTCAACGATAAAGAATTAAATGTTGATATTTCGTGTGGTTCAACAACTAATACCATGAATACCGATTTATATAAAATGGATGGCGTTAATTATTGGGGAATTGCTACCAACACACACCCTGAAAACAACTATAAAACCACATACGATTTCGCAAATAGTCTTGATCCTAAAAAAATAACTTCCCCTTTAAATTATAGTTATAGCCTTTCGGGAGGAAAAAAAATAAAAATAGGCAAGAAATCTAATCCTCTTTCGCTCTTTTTAGTTGCTTCTTACGGTTCAAGCGCTTCTTATACTAACGAAAAAATTCTTAACGCAAATGCAGGTGGCGTTATTTCATCAGAACTGGAAGGGAGTAAATCGTCTGAAAACATTAACCAATTAGTGTTCGGAAATATCAATTACCTAACTCAAACTTTTCAAATTAACTACAATTTTTTAATGCTTCATGATAATTCGCAATACGTAGGTAAATATGTGGGTTATGGTGGCGATTATGAAGTATCCGACTCGTACGATGGATTTATGTTAAGACAACAAACAAATGATAATTTATTATTGACCAATCAATTATTTACAAAATGGGAGTTGTCAAAAAACACAGATTTAAATGCAGGAGTAGCTTATAACCAAGTAATAGGAACCGAACCCGACAGACGAATTAATAAATTAAATAAAAACAGTGCCGATTTATACAAACCTTTAAGAAACGAAGATGCTCATATTAGAAATACGTCCAAACTGGTTGAAGACGATTATAATGCAAAAATAAAACTGTCATACCATCTGCCTAATAAGTTTAAGGAAGATATTTCTTCTGTTCGAATAGGATATAATGGTCGCTATGTTATAGACGATTTTAATGCGGTTGAGTATTGTTATAATTCTTATTTCTTCGATTATCAACCTTTATCAAATTTATTGTTAGACAGTTGGTATAATCAACACAATTATGAAAATAAACTATTTAATATTGCCGGAAAAAGAGAAAGCAAATATACCGTTAATAAAAGCATAAACTCGGGTTTTTTGGCTATGGACTATCAGTTTAACCCATCAATAACTGTCAATTTAGGATTAAATGTTGATATAATTGCTATGGATGTAAATTACGACATCAAAAACGGACAAAAAAAAGGAGCAACTACATTAGACAGTAGTTATATATTACCTAGTTTTAATTTAAAATATAACTTAACCGAAAAACATGCCTTACGTCTTGGGTTAAGTAAAACATATACCCTCCCACAATCAAAAGAAATATCGCCCTATCAGTACATCGGATTAAGCTTCAATAGTCAAGGTAACCCTAATTTGGTTCCTTCAGATAATTATAATGTCGATTTAAAATGGGATTATTATATTAGCATATCCGAACTCATTTCTGTAACTACCTTTTATAAATACATTCAAAACCCTATTGCTCGCACTTACACCGGAAGCGCAGCAGGATTCTTTTCTTATGAAAACATCAGCGATATGGCCATGGTAGGCGGAATTGAATTAGAAGCTCGAAAAAATATTTTTAATCTTACAAATAGCAGTTTACAAAAAGAAAACAAATTAAGTATTGGTTTAAACGCTTCTTATATCTATTCAACCATAGAAGTTTTTGACCCGAGCAAAAATGAAGCAATAAAAACACAATTGGAGGGAGCTGCCCCTTGGTTGCTAAATCTCGATGTATCTTATAACTATTCCAAAAAAAATACATCTTTTATCAACTCACTTGTACTTAACTATTTTAGCGACAGAATTTATTCCATTGGGCTACTTGGTTTCCAAGATGTTATAGAAAAAGGAATACCTACTCTAAATTTTGTTTCTATTTCTAATTTAAGTAAGCATTTCAGCATAAAATTTAAAGCAAAAAACTTAATCGATCCGGAATATTTATACACCAGAAAAGATGCTACCGGTAAAGAACAAACCCTTAACAGCTATTATAAAGGGGTTGATTTTAGTCTAGGTCTTTCCTATAAATTTTAATAACGTATTTTTTAATATAAACTAAAACTAATGTATTAATTACTAACTAAATTTAAAAAAAAATGAAAAAATCAATTTTATCAATTGCACTATTAGCAATTATTTTTGCTGCATTATTTACTTCATGTAAAGACAAAGAAGATGAACCTGTTGTTGAAGATCCTGCAGCTACAGGTATTTACGCACTTATTGAACAAGGTTTCTTATCCGGCGAATTATCGGGCGAAGCAACACTCGATGCCAGTGTTACTTATCAATTAAACGGCACTTTAGTTATTAAAGAAGGAGGCGTTTTAAACATCCCTGCAGGTACTACAATTAAAGCATCTGAAGGTTTTGGAAGTTACATCATGGTTGCTCAAGGAGGTAAACTTAATGTAAACGGTACCGCAGCTGCTCCGGTTGTTATGACAGCTAATTCAAATAATCCTTCATCAGGATTTTGGGGAGGAATTGTTATCAATGGTAGAGCTCCTATAGCCGGTGCCGCTGCAGGTGCAACCGGAACTTGCGAACTAGATGCAAGCTTCCCTTACGGAGGAACAAATCCTAATGACAATTCCGGTAGCATTACCTATTTAATGATTAAATATGCCGGTGCACGTTCAAGTGCTTCTGTTGAACATAACGGTATTACTCTAGATGCTGTTGGAGCAGGTACAACTATTAGCAATTTATATATTCTTGAAAGTGCCGACGACGGTATCGAATTTTTTGGAGGTAATGTGAATGTAAATAACTTATTAGTTGTAAACTCAGACGATGATATGTTTGATGCCACTCAAGGTTATAAAGGCACAATAACAAACTGTTACGGAATATGGGAAAGCGGTTACGTAAGCACCGAAGGCGACCCTCGTGGTGTTGAAGCAGATGGAAATTTGGATGGAAACACTCCTAACGACATTAACCAATCAGACTTTACAATTACTAATATGACCATCGACGCTAAATTAGCTAATGACGGTATTAATGCTGAAACTTTAGGAACATTAATGCACGATGCCATTAAAGTACGTCGTGGTTGTAAAGCCACTATTTCAAATGCTTTAGTTAAAGGCTCCGGAGCTGTTAAAGATTTAGTTGATTGCACTGACAGCAAAGGAGATGCTGCTGCAGGAACTTCAATAGCAGTAACCAACTCATTATCAAATACAATTTTAGGTTCTGCTGCTAAAGCAGGCGTAAATGCTGCTACAATTTCTGTTGCTGCAGGTAATTCAGGTTGTTCTACAACTGAATTTTCATGGACAAGTTATACCGGTTTTTAATACTGATTGATTAATATCTTATAAAAATTTCAGGAGGCGTTTCAATAGTGTTTTGAAATGCCTCCATTTTTAAACTCAAAAAAATATAGCTTGTAAAGCACTTCAGGTTATTGTTCTTACTAAACAAACAACAATGAAAAAAATAGTTATACTTCTATTAACAGTACTTTCGGTATCGTTATCAGCTCAAAAAAGATCAGTCGATATTATTGAAACAGATGGTGTCTATTTTACTGATAATACACAAACAAAACTATACTCCGGTAGTTATCGTGAATATTTTGATAACGGCAAGTTAAAACTCGAAATGAGCTTAAAAAACGGTAAACCGGAAGGTTCATATGTAGTTTATTTTGAAAGTGGAAAACCAAATGAAGTACGAGCATACAAAGATGGTTTGTGTCATGGAATATGGAGAACGTATAATGAATCGGGCTTATTAATTGCCGAAGCAGAGTACAACGAAAATAAAAAACACGGTAAATGGCTTGTATGGGACGATAACGGAATTATACGATATGAAATGTACTATAATAAAGGAAATAAATCAGGTACATGGTACATATGGGATGAGAAAGGTAAATTAATAGCCGAAAAAAATTATGACACCGATTTTTAATTTATTCGTACAGTTGTTGTAACAAATTTGAAATATTCGAAGCGTAATTTTGTAGCAAGAAATTTAATACACATAAAAAAATTCGATATGAAAAAATTAATGCTTTCTTTTTTATTCGTTCTTGCTTTAAACATAGCAAGTTTTGCTGCCGAAAATGCTACGGAAAATAGTAACGAAATATCTAACACAAATGTAGCATCTAAATCTGTTCATGGACAAGTAATTGACAAAAACACACACGAAGTATTAGCCGGAGTTGCTATTAGTGCTAACGGACAGAAAGTATATACCGATTTTGACGGAAAATTTACTATTTCAAACCTTTGTGGCGATAAATGCACCATCGTTATTAGTCAAATTTCATACGAGCCAAAGACTTTAGAATTAAACACACAAGAATCTAATGCTTTAAATGTTTTGTTATCTAAGCGTTAATAAAATATATGTTATTTATACTGATTTGTAGGGGGCTTAATTTAAGTCCCCTTTTTTATTAATACTATCCATCTCCCTGTTAATTGAAATAAACATGAATGAATAAAACTTAATCACATGAATTACATCTAGCTTTAATTTAAATTATATTCTGATGAAAAATAAATATGCAACAATTGTTTTATCGGACATCCATTTAGGAAATAAGCACGCTAAAACAAATGAACTCATTCAATTCCTAAAAACTATTAGTTGCGATAAATTAATCCTTAATGGAGATATTATTGATGGTTGGCAATTACAAAAAACCGGTGGACATTGGCGTAAACGCTATACCGATTTTTTTAAAATAATTATGAAAATGATGGAAAAGAATGCTACAAAAGTAATTTATATACGAGGAAACCACGACGATTTTTTAGATCAGATTTTACCCTTACGAATTATGAATTTTAGAGTTCTAAAACATTATACTCACTACTCTCATGGAAAAAAATATTTTGTACTTCATGGAGATGTTTTTGACAATATTACCTCTAAAATAAAATGGCTTGCTATGCTCGGAGATATTGGTTATAATCTTCTGTTATGGTACAATAAAAAGCATAATATTTATAGATTAAAACGAGGACTCCCCTACGACTCAATATCTCAACGAATTAAAAAAAAGGTAAAACAAGCTGTTTCGTATATCTCCGGATTCGAAGATTTAATTACAAGTTTTGCTAATCACAGAAATCTGGATGGAATAATTTGTGGACATATACACCAAGCCGAAAATAAATACATTGGAAAAGTTCATTACCTCAACTCGGGCGACTGGGTAGAATCTCTCACAGCATTGGCAGAAGACTTTAATGGTGAATGGGAAATACTTAAATACGAAGGATTTGTTGAATTAAACCAACATAAAAACGATACTAAAAAAGTTAATATCCCCAAATAAAAAACTCTTCTCAATGAAAAGTTTTTCTTTTTTTAAATTTAAACATAATTGTAACATGTATTACATATCTTTGTTATATGCTTTTCAGAAATTTGTTGAAATGTAATTTTAATTAAATTTTTTGACACCTATTTTACTATGAGTAAATATAAAATTTTAGTAGTCGACGATGAAGTAGATCTTTGTGAGATACTTCAATTCAACTTAGAAACTGAAGGTTACGATGTAGATACAGCATTTTCTGCCGAAGAAGCTTTAAACAAAGATATTTCGCAATACAACCTATTGATGCTGGATGTGATGATGGGTGAAATATCCGGGTTTAAATTAGCAAGCATGATTCGAAAAAACCCAAAACTTGCTAAAATCCCCATTATGTTTCTTACCGCCAAAGATACTGAAAACGACAAATTAACGGGATTTACGGTAGGAGCCGACGATTATATATCCAAACCTTTTTCCATACGTGAAGTTTGTGCCCGTGTAAAAGTTGTTTTGCGAAGAAACAATACACAACAAGATGAGGAACAAACTCTTGTAGAATACGAAGACTTAGAAATTAACATTTCAAAGAAAAAAGTAAAATTAGAACAACAAGAATTACAACTCACTAAAAAAGAATTCGAAATATTAAAACTATTTCTTCAATACCCCAATCGAGTTTTTTCTCGTGAAGAAATATTATCGAAAGTATGGAGTGATGAAGTATATGTATTAGACAGAACCATAGATGTAAACATTACACGCCTTCGAAAAAAAATTGGCAAATATGGCAAAAACATCGTTACACGCCTTGGATACGGTTATTGCTTTGAAACAAATTCGTAATATCACAATTAAAAAAAGTACTTAAGTGTTATTCATCTAAATAGTTTAACTATATTTGAACGTATTTGTTTTCATTTTAATATCCGTTTAACCATTTGCCCATGAAACGAATAACACATAAGATACGTTTTGACCAACGATTATTCCTCTATATTTTTTTTATTTTCTTCTTGTTTTCTCTTATTGTTAGTATTTTTCAATACCAAAGAGAAAAACAATTTCGTGTAGAAAGCCTCGAAATTCAACTTTCTAACTACAATACTTTTTTAAACAACTACTTGAGTTCAAATACATTTACAAACTCAAACATAGATAGTCTTGTAGCCTTATTCCCTAACCCTCAAACAAGAGTTACTATCTTAAACAATGATGGGTCTGTATTTTACGATTCGTATGTGGCACACAATAAACAATTAGAAAATCATCTTTCTCGACCCGAAATTCAACAAGCGCTTAAAAATGACTTCGGCAGTGCCATACGCCATTCAAGTTCTACCGGCGAAGATTTTTTTTATGTGGCAAAAAAATACTCCCATTATTTTATCCGATCAGCATTACCTTACAACATGACACTTAACGAAATGCTGAAAGCGAACCCCAAGTTTTTTTATTTTATGCTTATTATGTTTTTAATAACAGTGGTTTCGTTAATACAAATTTCCAATCGAATAGGAAAATCCATTTCACAGTTACGCGATTTTGCTCAAAACGCAGAAAACGACAATGAAATGGATCGCGAACATAATTTTACTAACGATGAATTGGGCGAAATTAGTGCCTACATTGTAGAAATTTATAAACGCTTACGTGGCACAAAAAACGACTTATACAAAGAACGCGAAAAACTATTCAAACACTTACAAATAACACAAGAGGGTTTAGCCATTTTTTCTGCCGATAAAAAAGAAATTTTGTCTAATTCTCACTTTCTGCAATTTTTTGATGTTATTTCAGATATCCCATTAACCTCTTCAAACGAAGTTTTTGCTATCCCTGAAATTAGCCCTATAAAAGAATTTATTACAACTAATTTATTGGATGAAAATAAAGACTCAAATTTACATAGCGAGAGCATAAAAGTAGAAAAAAACGGTCATAGTTTTATGGTACGTTGTATTGTATTTCAAGATAATAATTTCGAAATCTCCATCAACAACATTACGCAACAAGAACGTGAAAACCAACTTAAACGACAGCTTACACAAAATATCTCTCACGAACTTAAAACTCCTGTAAGCAGTATTCAAGGGTACATGGAAACCATTATTGCCAACCCGGATTTAGACCCTGAAAAATTGCGTTTTTTTATAGATCGTTCTTATTATCAATCAGTTCGACTAACGCAATTACTACAAGATATCTCTCTATTAAATAAAATTGACGAAGCTACCAACCTTTTTGAACGCGAGATGGTATATGTAAACGAAATTATTTGTGACGTTCTAAATGATGTTTCGTTAGAAATAACTAAGAAAAACATAGCCATAGAAACCAATCTTGAACAAATAATTCTTTTAAGAGGAAACCGTTCTTTATTGTACTCAGTTTTTCGCAATCTGGTTGATAATTCCATTACTTATGCAGGTGAAAACTTAACCATTGGAATACAATGCTATCGCGAAGATGAATCGTTCTTCTACTTTAGATATTATGATACAGGCGTAGGTGTTTCTGAAGAACACTTATCCCGATTATTTGAACGATTCTATCGAATAGATCAAGGACGCTCACGTAAAATGGGAGGTACCGGACTTGGTTTAGCCATTGTTAAAAATGCCATTTTGTTTCACCAAGGAACAATAATAGCAAGAAACAGAATGGAAGGAGGACTTGAATTTCTTTTTACCTTAAAAAAAGAAAACGATATAGATAATTAATTTACTGAACTTTTTAAACCTTTGATTATTACTGTTCTTTGATGAGTTACTGTAATAAGCCTAAAATTGAAGATGAAAATTGAAAAAACCAACCATTCATCTAATTAACACAAAATACAACTTGCTTTAAGAATTATTCTTTGCTGTAAACAACAAATAATTCTAATTGAAAGTATAGCTAATTTATATTATTTTCTTTTAAATAGAAGCCCTACAAACTAAAGAAAAATACTCTCTACTGTACGGATTATCTATTTATATTTTCTATAAATAACGTCCTTTAAAAAACGCTCTATGTCCGACCTACGGTTTTCCGAATTACTATAAACTGCTATTTTTTGATAAACGGCAATCAATTTTTTTCTGATTTCAACTTCATCAAATTGTTTTATTAATTGTTCCGACATTGAACACGCTTCATTATAAAAACTTTTATCTATCATCAAATTCCTTGTTATTTTAATGAATCCTTCAGTTGTAGAAGCCTTTAAATAAGAGCTTTCATACAATGAGTGGTATTCTGTAATGTCTCTAAAAACAACCGGCATACCAGAAGCGGCACCTTCAATAGGAGCCAAAGGACAGTTTTCTTGATAGGAAGGAAATAGCATTATATCTGCAGCGGCATAAATATAAGGCATTTGATTAAGATCTAACATCCCTGTGAACTGTATATTTTGAGGAGCATTATCAATACGAGAATTTATTCGAACAATCCCTTCTGTAAGAGCCTTAAATGGTCTTCCTCCTGCCCAAACAAACTTAGCTTCAGGAATAGCTTCTGCCACATCAATAAAATCTTCCACTCCTTTTCTTGCCTGCAACTGCCCAACACCCAATACAACAAAATCGTCATCCTTTAATCCTAACATTTTTCTACCAATAGTCCTATTTTCTATAGTTCTTTTCCACTTATTAAGAGGGATAGGATTATAAATACGAACTATTTTTGTTTTTGCGCCACTTTCAATTATTGCTTCCTCAACACGAGGAGAAATAGCAATACAAATGTCGGCATAAGCATAACATTGCTTCATATACCATTTTATAGCCGGCATCATTGTTTTCCACATGGCAACCGGAAATGAACCCTTCATTGTATCGGGTATAACATGAGCAGTATACACCCTACGTTGTTTATATCTAATCCCTTTATAAAAATAATATAGGCCATTTGTATGCCCATGAAAAACATCACCTCTACCTTCGTTATTAACAACAATCTGTACATCATCTTGCTTTTTTAGTAAATCTACATGGTCTACAAATGCTGTATGCACACCATTACCTTTTATTATAAAAGGAGTTTCAGAAACTACATGTACCTTCATTTATTTTATTATTATTTATTGTTATATACATAAATCTAAGTGCTTTTAAATAAGATAAATAGTGATTTCTTAAATAAAAAATAACACTTATAAATCTTGTATTTTTACCGTAATAAAAAGATCAATAGAAAAATAATACAATACATTCAATTCCCTCTTAGGAGCTAAATATATGCTGATATTATCCTATTAAAATACAAATCCTACAGACTATCGTTATCAAAAAATCGATACATTTAAATGTAATCTTCTAAATACGCTACCCGTATATATTTTTTAAACAAATGTAAATTATACCTATTAAAGATTTATTGCAATTAGAATACAGCTCAATGATTTTTGTTTTTTTCTTTACAATAGATTAAAAATATATCATTTCAAGTATTTTATTACCTGATTATTTATTATATTTGTAAAAAATTAATTAAAAACAACCTACTATGGCAACAACTCATTTTAAAGGAAACCCTGTAAATACAATTGGTAATTTACCTAATATAGGTGCTTCTGCTCCTAATTTCAATCTCGTTAAAAAAGATTTGAGTAACATAACCCTAGCCGATTTAAAAGGCAAAAAGGTAGTATTAAATATTTTTCCAAGTATAGATACGGGTGTATGTGCTGCTTCCGTAAGACGATTTAATAAAGAAGCCGCAGGTTTGAATAACACCGTAGTGCTGTGTGTTTCAAAAGATTTACCTTTTGCACAAGCACGTTTTTGCGGTGCCGAAGGAATAGATAATGTAGTGATGGCCTCCGAGTTTAAAAACAACAATTTTTCAACAAGTTATGGCGTTTTAATGACCGATGGTCCGTTGGAAGGCTTAATGGCTCGTTCGGTGGTGGTTATCGACGAAAACGGCGTAGTAAAATACAACGAACTGGTAAACGATATTACACAAGAGCCAAATTATGAAGCTGCATTAGCAAGCGTTTAGATTCAATTGTTTTTTAAATAATTGTTTTAGTTTAGGTTGAAAAGCCTCCTTGATTTTTTAAGGAGGCTTTTTTTGAAAAAATAATGTACTTTTGTTGTGGCTTCGACTCTGCTCAGCCACCTTTCATTTTCTTTAAATGGCAGATAGAAAATAACTAATTAGTACATGTCTCAACCTCTAGCCGAACGCCTTCGCCCCAAAACCCTAGCCGATTATATCGGCCAGCAACACTTAGTGGGTGAAAAAGCCATTTTACGTAGGATGATTGACTCGGGCTCCATTTCTTCTTTTATTTTATGGGGACCTCCGGGGGTAGGTAAAACAACCCTTGCTAAAATTATTGCCAACCAACTCGACCGTCCATTCTATACCTTAAGTGCGGTAACATCAGGAGTAAAAGATGTGCGTGAAGTAATTGAAAAAGCAAAAAATACCCGTTTTTTCGGTACTGCAAACCCTATTTTGTTTATTGATGAAATTCATCGATTCAGCAAATCGCAACAAGACTCTCTGTTAGGAGCAGTAGAAAACGGAACAGTTACTTTAATTGGAGCTACTACCGAAAATCCTTCGTTTGAAGTGATAACTCCTCTCCTTTCTCGTTGCCAAGTATACGTACTTAAGTCGCTCGAAAAAGAAGACTTGCTTCAATTACTCCATCATGCAATCAAAACGGATATTGAATTAAAAAATCGCGCATTTAGTATTGAAGAAACAGAATCATTGTTGCGCTTTTCAGGCGGAGATGCCCGCAAACTACTAAATATTATAGAACTACTTGCTAATGCCGAACAAGATAAAGTGGTCATTAACAACGAAATTGTAACCGAACGTCTGCAACAAAACCCCTCTGCTTACGATAAAAATGGAGAATTGCATTACGATATTATTTCTGCCTTTATTAAATCTATCCGCGGTAGCGACCCCGACGGGGCTATATATTGGCTGGCTCGCTTGGTTGCAGGTGGCGAAGACCCCAAATTTATTGCCCGTAGGTTAGTAATTTCGGCGGCAGAAGATATTGGTTTAGCCAATCCCAATGCCTTACTAATTGCCAATGCCTGCTTTGATGCTTTACAAAAAATTGGTTGGCCTGAAGGACGTATCATTCTCTCCGAAGCTACCATTTATTTGGCTGCAAGCCCCAAAAGCAACTCGGTCTATTTAGCCATCGACGATGCATTAAGAATTGTAGAAGACAGCGGCAATTTAGCTATTCCCTTACATTTACGTAACTCTCCCACTAAATTGATGAAAGAGCTGGGTTACGGAAAAGATTACAAATACGCCCACGATTTTCCGAACCACTTTGTAGAACAACAATACCTCCCCGACGAACTCAAAAACAAAAGCATTTGGAAAGCACAAACCAATGCCGCCGAAGAGAAGTTGTCTGAATGGTTACGTAAATTATGGAAGAATCGGTTTTAAATGATAACAGCAATGGTCGCAATGGAATCGCAAAGGACGCAAATAGTTAATCTTTCATTAAAGTTTCTTCCCACTACAATAACGACTATCCCATTTATCAATATTCAAATAAGAAAATGTATATAGCTATGTTATCACAAATTGTGATGATATAATTCTTGCACCCTTTACAATTCCATTGCGTCCATTGCGAAAATTCTTTGCGCCCTTTGCGTTAAAATTCTTGTATTTTCTCCAAAAAAAACTACTTTTGCAATGCTGAAAAAACAGCTTGAAATCGGAGCAATTAAATCAACTAATTATAACACATTAAAACATTTAACATGACCAGAGTAAAAAGTCCGTTAGACATAGCGCGTGCCGCTTATAAACCAAAATTACCCCTAGCTTTACAAGGAGCTGTAGCCCTTAAAGAAGGTGCTGCAACACAATCTGTTGCCAACCAAGAAGAAATAAAAGCTTTATTTCCTAACACCTACGGAATGCCGGTATTAGAATTTGTAAAAGGCGAAGCAACAACAAACAGACCTATTAATGTAGGTGTAATTCTTTCGGGCGGACAAGCACCGGGTGGACATAACGTAATGTCGGGCTTATTTGATGGCTTAAAAAGCATCCATCCCGATTCAAAATTATACGGATTTTTAGGCGGTCCTTCGGGATTGGTAGATCACAACTACCAAGAATTAACTGCCGAAATTATCGACGAATTTCGTAATACCGGAGGTTTTGATATTATAGGTTCCGGTCGTACTAAATTAGAAGAAGTAGAACAATTTGAAAAAGGACTGATTATTGCAAAAAAATTAGGCCTTTCGGCTGTTGTAATTATTGGTGGCGACGACTCCAACACCAACGCTTGTATATTGGCAGAATATTACGCAGCCAAAAACACCGGCATTCAAGTTATTGGTTGCCCTAAAACCATCGACGGCGACTTAAAAAATGATATGATAGAAGTTTCGTTTGGTTTTGATACTGCATGTAAAGTATATTCAGAATTAATCGGAAATATTCAACGTGATGCCAATTCGGCTAAAAAATACTGGCACTTTATCCGTTTAATGGGTCGTTCGGCTTCGCACATTGCGTTAGAGTGCGCTCTTCAAACACAAGCCAATGTATGTATTGTTTCGGAAGAAGTAGCTGAAAAGAAACAAACCATTGCCGATGTTGTAAATACCATTGCTGAATCTATCGTAACTCGTGGAAATGCAGGTTTAAACTTTGGCACTGTATTGATTCCGGAAGGCTTATTAGAATTTATTCCGGAAGTAAAAGGCTTGATTGCTGAACTAAACGATATGTTGGCACACAACGAAGTAGAGTTTAAAACATTAAAAATGGACGAAGAGCAACATGCTTATGTAATGGCTAAACTTTCGCCTGTTAATGCCACTATTTTTAAATCGTTACCACTATTTATTGCCAAACAATTAACCCTAGACCGCGATTCACACGGTAACGTACAAGTATCCTTGATTGAAACAGAAAAGATGTTGATGGATATGGTAAAAACCCGTTTAGATGGATTGAAAAAAGAAGGAAAATACACAGGTAAATTTGGTTCGTTAGGACATTTCTTCGGATACGAAGGTCGTTGCGCCTCTCCTTCTAACTTTGATGCTGACTACTGCTACTCTTTGGGTTACAATGCCTCATTATTAATTAATGCAGGAAAAACAGGCTATATGTCGATTGTACGCAACCCATACTTACCAACCGAACAATGGATTTCGGGTGGTGTGCCTATTACATCGATGATGAATATGGAACGCCGCCACGGTAAAATGGTACCCGTAATTCAAAAAGCGCTGGTTAAACTAGACGGGGCTCCATTTAAATTTCTCGAAAGCAAACGTAAAGAATGGGCTTCAGCCAATCCTAATTATGTGTATCCGGGACCAATTCAATATTTTGGCCCAACAGAAGTGTGCGACCAACGAAACCACACCTTACGGTTAGAATCGGAAGCAAAAAAATAAAAAATCAATAAAATTATATTAAGAGCCTCTTCTCAAAAAAGAGGCTCTTTTGTTTTTGATATTTAAGGAATTAAAAAAAAACCTTTATATTTGAAGAATAAAAAAACTGATTATATTACACCCAAATTACCATTTTAATTTATAGAAGGATTATTTACACACTATATACCTTTATTAGCAAGAAATTTTCATTAAGCTATTAAAAGTGCGGTGTCAGCACGATAAACACTGACAAATTTATAATGAAAAAACCTCCTGTGATTTTAGTATTATTAATTGTAATTTCAATCAATGCATACGCTCAAATTCCAAATAGCGGATTCGAAGATTGGACTGGAACAGTTGAGTATCCTACCAGTTGGTTAAACTGTAATATGGCAGGAGGTCCTACTTATCCTGTATCTAAATCAACAGATCATTATCCAACTGATGTTGGGAGCTTCTCTGTAAAAATGGAAACCAACTTTGTTCAAGCACAACAGTTAAACTGTGCCCATGGTTTTATTAAAACAGGTCAATATCTTGGCGACTTTGGTCCGGGATTCGCAATAGTTGGTCACCCAAACAGTTTATGCGGATATTATAAATTCTTGCCCGAAAATAACGATACTATGATAATTTCTATAAATTTATTTTTAGCAGGAACAATCGTTGCTAGTGGTTCACTAACAAGTACCAGCACCGTATCTGATTGGACACCATTTAATATTCCTATTTCATCTTATATCACCGCAGATAGTGCAGAAATAGGATTTAGTGCCTACTATAGCGTTTATGGTCAGATGCCGACAGGCCCATGGGGAAATTCAGTAATGTATGTTGATAATATTAATTTTGATAACTTGATAACTTCAGTATCTGAAATGAAATCAGATAATGCAACATATAGCTTATATCCAAATCCGGCTTCTAACAATGTTACGGTAGATATTAATACAACAAACAAAATCGATCTGACATTAAATATTTATTCTGTTACAGGCAAATTAATCACATCATATTCATTTCTCCAAGATAAATATCAGATGGATGTTAGCAATTTAGAAAATGGGATTTATTTCGTTGAAATTATATCAAATCAATGGAAAAAGAGTCAAAAATTAATAATCCAACGATAGGATAGATTAAATCTATTTTGAAAAATAAGAAAGCTGCTCTTGGAATCGGGTAAAAACACTTGGTAAAGAAAATATTTTGTTTTCTTATTTAGAAACCACATTAAAAACAACCGAAAGCAAATATACTTAAGCAAATTACCGGTATCAATTTGCACAAGCTACAAAAGAAAATTATATATTAGTATCTTCAGAATATGCTTCACCTTCTTCTCCGTTTTTCTATGCTCGAATAAAAGGACAATTAGAAGAAGAAGTAAAAAAATTGGCTTTCAAGAAACTGATTATATTTAATCCTCCTCTACTTTTAAGGGATGCAAGCGATAGAAAAGGAAAAGTAATAGCCGCCAAGATTTTAAAAACGATTAACGCTATCGGACTTTTACAATCGAATTGGCCCTTACCAACAAAAACATTGGCTAAAGCGATGTTAAACTCCTTTAAGAAACTTACAAACGGACAGTATTCAATCAAAGGATTAGAAATAGAACAAATATCAAAATAACACACATAAAACAATAGCTGCACCATGTGGGTACACACCAAAGAAAGTCAAGAAAAAATAACGCCTTTACAAGCGCTAGAATACTTAAAAGAAGGGAATAAACGATTTTTAAACAACCTTAAATTAGATAGAAATCTATTAAAACAAGTCAACCAAAGCTCTGCAGGACAATTTCCCTTTGCTACTGTGCTTAGCTGTATGGATTCCAGAACTTCGGCCGAACTAATATTTGACCAAGGATTGGGCGATATTTTCAGTATCAGAATTGCCGGAAACATTATCAACGACGATATTTTGGGCAGTATGGAGTACTCTTGCCAACTGGCTAACTCAAAAATAATAGTAGTATTAGGTCATACCAATTGCGGTGCAATAATAAGTGCCTGTAATAATGTAACAACAGGACATTTTTCCGGTTTATTGAAAAAAATTAAACCCGCCATTGATAAAGAAGTTGTAACACAGACCAACCGAAACGGTCAAAACACTACTTTCGTTACCAATGTAAGCATCAACAATATAAATTTGGTAATAAAGCAACTATTAGAACAAAGTGCTATTCTTAATACACTTCAAAAAGAAGAGAAAATTTTAGTGGTAGGAGGTTTATACAATATTGAAACCGGAGAAGTTGTTTTCTTTGATACGTAAAAAATAAAACACATTAGTTTATACTAAAAAGGGGCTGTCCAAAAAGTATCGGACAGCCCCTTTTTTGCTGTTTTTATTTGAGGTCAACCTCAGTTCATTATCAAATATTCAATTCTCATTGAGGAATTACTTCTTTTTTGGACAGCCCCTTTTTAGTACAAATATCTTATTGTTAATTATTCACATTCAAATTGCCCACTATCCGAAATTGAACCCCATCACGAGTAACGATTGGTTTATAAAGCACATTATCAAACTCATAATACATTTCGCCGTCTATCATAATTTCAGAAACACCATACTCAGGTAATTCGGGAACTATTGCACCAACCGGAGGAGCTACAACTTCATACTCGCGTTCGTATTGACGGTAAAAAATACCTCCAAAATAAAAATACGGAACGCTGGCAACTATTACTCTGTGGTAATGACCGGGAATGATACCTACACGCAAACCCCTAGTAGGCGCACAACGGGTATAAATACCGTTTCCGTGTCTGTAGTAATACCCATCTCTGTAAAAATAATCATGTCCTGCATGACGGTAACGAGTGTACGAATGGTCAACTACACGAACAGTGTGATGAACAGGATGTCTTTTTACAACCGCATGTCTTCTGGACATTGACGGACCATGATTGGTAGTAATATGCGTATTGTTATTAATAACAGTTGTGTTGCGTACTTTTTTATTAGAATTGCCATTTCCGTTATTATGTTTGTTGGTAGCAGGAGAGTTAGCATTTTTACGAACTACACTCTCATTGCGAGAGTTAGAACGATTATTAACTGCGCTACCTTTCCTGTTGGTTACAGTTCCTCTTGTTTGCACATTGCCAGCACCTCTGTTGGGATTACTAACGGATGAACTGCGTGTGTTTGTTCGTTGTGTTGAGTTTCCTCGTCCCTCTCTATTGTTGTCGTTACGTTGAGCTTGTATACTTTCAGTGGCAAAAAAGAAAGTAATTAATAGGGCTAATGATAATGTAGAAGTTTTCATAATCTGTGTGTATTAGTTAAACAATTTACAGCTTTGATTATATAAATGCCTAAAAGGTTTAGCAGTAAAAAATTGTTGTACAACATATTTATACTAACTGATTGTAATATCTTTTTCGTTTCTATCTACCAACTGTTTTTTAAGTGGGTTTTCAGAAATTTCTTTGTGTTGCAAACGATTGAAATAAATATCGCACGCCATATACAAAGCTTGTCTGAACGATTGTTCCGAAGCAATATTTTGTCCGGCAATTTCATATTCAGTACCATGTATAGGAGCTGTTCTAATTACAGGTAAATTCGACGTAAAATTAACACCCATATTCATAGAGATGGATTTAAAAGGAATCATTCCTTGATCATGATACATAGCCAACACAGCATCAAAACGAGAAAAGTGACCGGAACCAAAAAAGCTATCGGCAGCCAACGGACCAACACAAACAATTCCTTTTTGGTCTAACTTTTTCAATGCAGGAGTAATAATTTGTTCTTCTTCAACACCTAATAAGCCATTTTCTCCTGCATGTGGATTAAGCCCTAATATAGCAATGCGAGGTTTACGAATAGCAAAATCCTGAATTAAAATTGAATTTAGAGTTGTTGCTTTTTTTATAATCAGTTCTTCAGTTAGAAGTTCAGGGACTTTAGAGAGCGGAACATGTCCGGTAAGAATGGCAACTTTTAACCCATTATTTACAAGGAGCATCAGCGCATCTCCTTTGCTACCAAAAACTTGTTCTAGATATTCGGTATGTCCGGGAAACTTGAATTGCTCATTTTCAATACTTTTTCTATTAATTGGAGCTGTTACTAACACATCTATTAACCCCGCATTTAAATCTTTTACGGCAGCCTCTAACGATGCAAAAGCAGCTTCGCCTGCAGCTTGGGATTGTTGCGCTATTTCAACTTTAATTTCATCGTCCGAACAATTAATCATATTGATTCTTTTCGGATGAATTTCGGACACGTTAGAAACAACATTGACATTAAAAGTTTGTATATCCAACATTTTTCGATGAAAAGCAGCCACCTTAGGTGAGCCATAAATAACGGGAATACAATATTCAAATAATTGATTATCTGATAAAGTTTTTATTATTACCTCATAACCAATTCCATTAATATCTCCCTGGGTTATTCCTACTTTTATTTTTTGCTTCTCCATAACGTATTATTTTTTTTGTTTTTTATCGGTAACTACCAACTCATTCATTACAACCGGCACCTTCAAAGTATGTAATATGGCCTCCATCTGACGGATGTGATTTCGTTTATTTTTACCCGGAGCATAAACAAACCCTTCTACGGTAATTACACGTTGATGCAATTCATCAATGCGTGTATGACTTATAAATGGGCCTCCCATTGATGCATCTCCATATACTTTCCACATACCTTTTATTTCGGCGCAATACTTATCTTGCACCCAAATAGGTGTGAAGGTTGGTTTATCATATTTATATTCTGTTCCTACATACGAATTTTCAACCGGACCCGGAATAAAGGCTTTATTTATCGAATCTCTTTTTTGTAACAGCGATTGTTCCGTTAGCATTTTGATATCAGTATACGGATAGGAATAAATGAGTAAATCTTGACGAACTTCAGCACTTCCGGTTGACAACCATATCACATTTTTACCTTTTTTATACTTATTGATACCACTGGGTACAACTAAAAAAACATCGAACTGTTTTTGAATCATTGCCATAAAATTTTTATTGGAATGTTTCTTAATGTGCTCAATTTGTCTGCTTAACTCTGCTTGTACTAAATAATCAATTATTTCTTTTCCTCGAGCTTCAATTAATTGCACAAAAGAAGTATCGTTAGGTGCTACTATTTTAACCAAGGCTTGAGGTTTAGCCCATTTATCTTTACTAAAAACGATATTTCCTTTGGTATATCTTTTTTCATCAATATCTACAAATATGATATTGCGTGTAGGTTTAAACAAGCTGTTAAATTCTGAAGGCGGACAATTTGAAATCTGAAAATAAGACTCTTTTTGAGGTAATGAAGGCATATCTCCATTTAATAAATTGAAAAGAGATTTTCCTGACTCTGCATCCCAAGTTTTATTGCGCACTACCACCAAAACTTCGTAGGGGCTGCCGGTAATACTTTGAAATATTGGACCTCCATCTTTACAAGAAGTAATCGTAAATAACAACAATAAAAAGAAGGTTAAACGCTGCATTTTTTTCATCCAACTACAAATTTAAATAAGGTTAAGAGCTCTAAAATAATCAATTATTTTTTTCTTCACTACTTTTTGAAGTAGAAAGCATACCACATGCTGCCAAAATATCTTCTCCGCGAGATTTGCGTATGGTGGTAACAATTTTGTTTTCGGTTAAATAATCTCTGAATTTTATCATTTGTGCGGCATCTGTACCTTTTAAATCGACACCCGGAATAGGATGAAAAGCGATTAAATTAACTCTACATTCTATACCAGATAGTAAGCGAACCAGTTCTCTTGCATGCCGCATAGTATCATTAACACCTTCAAATAGTATATATTCAAAAGATACTCTTCGTTGATGTTTGAAGTCGTACATTTTTAATAACTGGAGTATTGTTTCAAATTTATAAGCTTTTTCGGTGGGCATAAGCAGTTCTCTTTCTTTAGAAAAAGGATTATGCAAACTAATGGCTAAATGACATTTCGATTCTTCTAAAAAAACTTTCATTCCTGGAATTAATCCAATGCTGGAAACTGTAATTCGCCGAGGGCTCCATGCAAACCCATAAAACGAAGTAAGAATTTCTAAGGCATGCAGCATAGGGAGTGTATTATCAAAAGGTTCTCCCATACCCATAAACACAATATTTGTAAGATTATCAAACTCAGGAATAGATAGTATTTGATTGATAATTTCACCGGTGCTTAAATTTCCTGAAAAACCTTGCTTCCCTGTCATACAAAAAAGACAATTCATTTTGCAACCAACCTGAGACGACACGCATAGTGTAGCTCTTTCTTCTTCGGGGATATAAACAGTTTCGATATAGCCGGCACTTACTTTAAAAAGGTATTTTTTGGTGCCGTCAACCGATTCTTGTACTTCATGTGCCATATTTCTTCCCACCACAAAATTTTGTTTCAACAAAAGTCTGTTTTTCTGAGAAATATTGGTCATTTGATCAATATCAACAATTCTTTTTTGATACAACCATTCACAAATTTGTTTGGCTGTATAAGAAGGTAATCCAAACTCAGAGCAAATGAGTTGAATTTCATGAAGCGTTTTACCAAGAAGGATATCGGGTTGCATACTGTTTTTTTCAAAGATTAGGAAACATCTGAATAAAAGAAACGGAATGATAAACATCATTCCGTTTCTTTTATAGTATTTTAATAAATCAATAAAATCTAGATCTGTTATCTACAATTTCTGATTTTTCTTTTAAAGCATCGATGGCTCCATAGGCAGCATTTGCATAACGCATAGTTAGGCCTAATTTATCCATTTTAGGATCGAATTGAACGGGATTTGTAAAGATTTTATAGGCTTGTAATACATATACTCCTTGTTTACCTTGTATTGGTTTTGATAGTTTATTTAGCGAACTCATTGATGCTTGAGCAATAACAGCAGGTTCGTAACCCACCACACCAAAAGAAGAACCTTCAAAATTTACTTCTTTTGCGCTATCTACCTTAAGTGCTAATTGAGTAGCCAAGGTGGTAATATCGGCAGCTTTTTTGGCGTTAATTTCGTCCATTATCAGTTTTGCCTTTTTATCCGGAATAATAATACTTTTCACTTCGTCTTTTACAACGGCGAGTTCTTTGTATCCTTTTTTATTGATTGCCGTTACTGTTGCAACCACAAACTGTTTTTCGCAATCGTACACATCAGAAACAACACCTGCTTCTTCGGCCTCAAATGCCCATCTAACAACTTGTCTGGAATTTTTTACTCCCGCCAATGTGGGAGCATTTTCATCCAATGCCATAATTGGTTGAACGATATACCCTTTTTGTTGCGCTCCTTTTTCAAACTTATCGGAAGTATTAAAATTAGCGGCAAACTGTTTTGCTTCGTTGTATATTTTACTGTATGTATCCTGACTTGGATTTACCTCGTTAGTAATAACCGCCAACTTAACTTTTCTTACATTAGCCGTTTTTTCGGTAACTTGTATAATTTGAATAGCACTACCATCTTTGTAGGTAAAATAGTTGTTAATTGGTTGTGCCAAGCAAGCAGTAATAATTTTTTGTTCGGAAGCCGCAACCGGAATCCATCCTATTTCGCCACCTTTTGTAGCTGATTCTTGCATTTGAGAATATTTAACCGCAAGAGAGGCAAAATCGGCACCCGATTTTAAGGCTCCCATAATGCTATCGGCTAATACTTTTGTTTTTACAGAATCTTGAGTTGCCACTACAATGTGTCTGAGTTTAATTGAATCGGGAGCAGAAATGCCTGCTTCCATTACTCTTGCCATTTTAAAGGTATTGCCAAATAATACCGGTCCAAATACAGCATCTTTTGAGGCACTAAAAGCAAAATCTTTTAAATCGGAGTCGATATCTTTTGCCGAAAGAGCAACATCATTGTAAGGTTTTGAATTTGGATTAACTACCGATGCAATATCTGAGGTGGTAGAAAAATCAGTTTTTAAATTATTAATCCAGTCTTGTGCTTTTTTAAAATCTTGCTGACTAGGCATTAAATTGAACGAAACAAACTTTACATCACGGTTATTTTCTTGTTTGAAGCGTTCTTTAATTAATTCATATTTAGCGGCAATTTCATCGTCTGTTACTTTAATCTTATCATCAGCAATGGCCGAATAAGGTTTTAACACATACAACACATCTACGGTATTTCTGGTCGACTTATACGCCATTTTGGCTTCCAAAGAATTGGCGTTCAGAGCTTTGTTTATAAGAACGGTATATTTTTCTTCGAGTTTCCCTGTTTTAATAGTATTTTCAAAATACATCCAGTATTTTTTATACAAATTGAGTTGTTCCTGTTCTTGAACATTGGCCGGTTTTTTATCCAATTGTTTTAAAAAATCAATTAAGCGATTTTTATCAAACATGCCGGTTTGCGGATTCATAAAAATACGTCGGCCCAATACTAATTGATGAGGAGTATTTCCTATAGTAAGGTCTTTCATTTCTTGAGCACCAACAGTTAACCCAATTTTTTCAGCTTCAGTATTCAATATATTTTGACGCACAAGAGTTTCCCAAACAGATTGGCGAAGTTGTGTAATAGTGTTTTCATCTAAATTAGACATGCCATATTCTATTTTGTACACTTCAGTAAGTTGATCTATCAACTCTTGATACTGTTGTATTTTTATTACTTCGCCATCTATCTCAACCACATTTTCTTGCGATTGACGAAACCACGAACTACTACTATTTAAAAAATCACCTACTATAAAAGCGAGTAAAGCCAATCCAATAATTACTAACAAAAAAATACCTTTACTTCTAATTCTCTCTAATGTTGCCATTTGTTGTTCTGTTTAATTAATCCTATTTATTACGCTTTTTGAGCGCACGAATATACAAAAAAATAATAAAGAATAGAAAACTGAATACACAATAATTTTATTTGATAAGCTTTAATTTAACCAACTCAATTTTATTGTTCGAAACCCTTAAAATTTTAAATTCAAAATTATCAATCACAATATTTTCGTTCAATTTCGGGAAGTTTTGATATTGTTCCAATATAAAACCGGCTACCGTAACATACGAATCGGATTCAGGTAAATTGAGATTGAAAATTTCGTTTACAGCATCTATTTCGAGTCTTCCGGAAAGTAGAAATTCTTTTTCGTTGAGTTTTCTTGATATCAGTTTTATGCTGTCGTGTTCGTCTTCAATTTCACCAAAGATTTCTTCAATCACATCTTCTAACGTAACAATACCGGCAATTCCGCCAAATTCATCCACAATTACGGCAATATGTCTTTTTTGTTGCATAAACTGTTTCAACAGTTTACTGGCAGGCATAGTTTCGGGCACAATAGCAACGGGCGATACTGAGTCTTTCCAATTTTCTGCATTTTTAAACATCTCTGCAGTATGTATATAACCAATAATGTTATCGATATTATCTTTGTACACTAAAATTTTGGAGAGACCGGTTTCAATAAATTTATTTTTCAACTCAGTTAGTGAAGTGTTTTCTTCAATTGCAATTATTTCGGTTCGAGGGACCATACACTCGCGTAATCTTACTTCAGAAAAATCGAGTGCATTTTGAAAAATTTTTACCTCGTGGTCAATTTCTTCATTTTTGGGGATATTATCAATGCTTTCTTGCACTAAAAAATCCAAATCATTTCTGTTAAAAGAGTTTTCGGCAAGTGCTTTATCAATTTTCACCCCTCCTATTTTAAGAATAATCATAGAAATTGCCGTTGCAATTTTCGAAATAGGATACAACAAAACATACGAAAAAAATAAGGGTAACGAAAAAACTTTTAACCAAAGGTTAGGGTTTATTCTGGAGAGTGTTTTAGGTATAAATTCAGCTGTAAACAACACCACTAGGGTAGAGATAATTGTTTGTGCAACAGTAACAAAAACAGGATTAGGATACAACACATTTAAAGGACTCTCAAGTAGTTTTGCCATTTGTAATCCATACACCACCAAAGCTATATTATTTCCCACCAACAAAGTAGAAATAAATTGCTGCGGGTTTTTAAACAATACATCCAGCAACAAATAGGTAATAGAATTGCTCTTTTTATCGAGCTCAAACCGAAGTTTATTGGCCGATATAAATGCTATTTCCATACCGGAAAAAAAACCGGAAAATGCTAATGCTACTATAATTAAAACCAAGGTATTCATTTACTAAGGGGCTTCGTCGACAGGTATAATGCCTTGCGGATTTTTTATGGTGTAACGGGTTAACTCTGAGTTTGACTCAAAACCAACGCCTGAAATTACTTTAAATTGCTGGGTAATTTTTATTTTCTTGTCAGAGTAAATCCGTTGATTATTTTCATCCCAAAACAATTGATCGGTTTCAAATTGCTCCCCGTTAAGATTTTTAGCTTTAACATTACCGGTAAACTCCCAAAGTGATTTTTCGCTATAAAACACAGCCTTATCAGATTTCATTTGCGCATCAACCTTGTAAGTTTGATTAAACCGTTCCATTGTAATGCCTTTAGGAAAAAGCCAATATGGCTCAGCTGCTTTATCAAAGATTTTCCACTCGGAAGTAGATATACGATAACGAGTTATTCCGGAATCGGAAATGATGGTTGTAATGTTTGAGGCCGTTAAACTGGGGAGATTTTCTCGGGCATTTTGAGTTTGAGTAATTTCCAGTTTATCGTCGGCACAGGCCACAACTAAAAACAACATAACAACTGAACAAAGAACAGTTGTTATGCTATAATGATTTACTCTATACAATTGCTTATGTATCAAAACAATTAAATTATCTAACAATAGTTGACTCCCCTATCCAACCACCTACGGTAAATGATTTTCCTTTTTCTAAATCGGGGTGCATAAAAACGTCATTATCTTCAGGGAAATACCTGCTGTATCTATTAATCAATGTGTTTGCTTTTTCGGCAACCGAAGCATCTACTTGTTTTGCTTTAATATATTTATCTACTGCTACATAATAAATAGTTTTAGCAAGCACAGCATCGTTTCCGTAAATACCGGTTGAACTTGCATACATATTTCCTATAAGAATATATGGTTCGCCTTGATTTGGGTTATACTCCAATGAAGAGTATGCATGTTCGCGCGCTTTAGAATAACTATTCAATTTATCAAAATAAATACTGGCAATAGTTAACTGATACGATGCCTTATTAATAGTTGAAGTAGATAGTTTGGTAGCATCTTCTAAGTAACTAATACATTTGGCATATTCTTTATTCTTGTTGGCCATATTGGCGCAACCAACAGCCGACTCTTCGGTTGGTTCAATTTTATGAGCGTAGGCTGCAGCCGAGAAATAAACCGAAGATTCGACACCATTAACAGCTTTGTACAAAGCAATAACTGAATTTAAATACGCCAAGTTTGATTTGTTTTCTTCTACACCTTTGGCATAAATATTATCTAATGTTTCGGTACTTAATGCTTTTGATTGAGCAATAACTTGGTTGTTTGCCTGTTTTACAAGCAAATAATTTTTATAGTTCTTTGCAGTACTATCGGTTGTATTTGCAAGAAGGATATCGTTTGTTTTGATATAATCTTGTATTAATTTATCTAAATGAGCCGGTTCTTTTTTATAGATTTCGGCAGACATAAGTATATAATACTGTATAAATGAAGCATCTACTTTATTACCTAATGCATTGATTGATTTTTCCATCCAAGTATATGCTTGTTTTTTTAAGGGATCGTTAGGTGTAGGTAGGTTATAATAATCGATGGCTTTAAGTCCTAAAACTCTATCGGCAGGTAAAAAAGCATCATCGCCAAAATATTTCATTCTGTTATCGTAAACACCCATTAAACGATCTATTAATGCTGCTTTTTTTGTAGCATCTTTTTCTTGCTCTATTTGCCAGTTAACAATTTGAGTACCGTATTTATAAATGTTTTTTGAGTATTCGGGACATGCGTTATACAATTCTAACCAAGGAGCAGCGGCATCGGCATAATTTCCGCTTTTGGCAAATTCGTAAAACACGCTATTATTTTCTTTGCATTTTTGAAGTGTCTCAGGCGATGCAGGTTGTGCTCCATCTTGCGCAAAGCTGTTAAATGAAGTGAAAAGCGCAATACAGGTAATTAGTTTACAAGTTGTTTTCATCAGTATAAAATTTTTATTAATGCTAAAAGGAACCCACTTATTTCATTTAAAATCTATCTTATTTCAAACATCATTAACGAAAAGCGGAGGTTTTTATTATTCAAATCTTCTTTTAAAGAACCACATTTCACTAAAAGTGGTATTCAACGATATCTTAAAATAATCTTCTCTAATTTGGTTATTTAAAGTTGAGCCTACTTTGCCATATTCAAAACCTAAATTAAATACAGATTTGTTGGCCTTTGTTGGTAATGCTAATCCAAAAGTTATGCCATAATTCAGTACATTTTTATTTATCGACAAATAATCATTTGTAACATATCCTCCCAAGCGATAGGTAATTCTTTTAATATAACTCTTCGAATTTATGGAAGGCAAATACTCTGCACCCACAGAAAATTTCATTTTGTCCATTAATGTATCTTTCACTCCGAAATAGTTAACATCCGACCAATCATGGTATAAAAAATCGGCTGCAAGAGCAAGCTTATTTTTCACATCGTACGATAAGCCCAAGCCTAAAACAAAAGGCGTCTGAAAAGTTGAGTTATTAGCGGAAGAAATTGTATCCACATCAGAAATTTCCACACTGTAATTTCCTGCAAGATTAGATTTATTTTCAACAATTACACCGGCAGTAAGTTGTGCTTTTTTAGATACATTGGTGAAATATTGAAGGGCATAGCGGAAGTTAATATCTCTTACAGTTAACTTCGATATTTTATCTGTATCCCAATAGTCAGAGGGGCTAAGAAAGTTTAGCTGTTGTTTATTTTCAATACTTCCAAACATATACGAGGTATTTACCCCAACAGCAATGTGTTTTCCAATTTTTGCAGAAAGACCCAAATATACTTGGTTGATACTACCCGAACCTAAAAATGTTTTTTCATAAACAACTTGTTCGGTTCCACTTAATGTTGGACGCGAAATAGAATCATTTTGCGAAAAATTATACCCTACAAAGGAATACGGCAAAAGACCGGCACTGGCAGCCAACCATCTTTTTATAGGAAATTGGAGTGTAATATACTCAATATTAGCACTTAAGGTATCCATTCTGCCGGAGGTATTACTAAAACGAGATTGTTTGGCAACTGCACCAAACTCGAACATAAAAGTAAGGCTATCAATACCGGTATATGAAGCAGGATTTGCTGCATTGATACAATTATTTGAACGAACACCGATAAAAGTGCCTCCCATAGCTTTACTTTTACCACTAGTATTATCGGCAATTTCACCGTATCCGAAGCGTGAATACGGAGAGTTTGTGTTATTTTGAGCTTGAGTAAAAGAGCTAAAAAGCACCAATATTACTATCCAACTATTTTTTATTGTTTTTTGCATTATAATTAATTATGCTGTTTAAGCCTATTAAAACTAAATTTTGATTTGCAAAGATGGGTTTTTTTAACTTGCTTTCAAAGAAAAAACAGTTACCTCCTGTTAAAAATATCAAAAGAGTAGGATACTTTGCTTTTAATTGGGTAATTGTTCCTTCAATTTCATAAAGCATACCATTTACAACCCCCGATGCAATAGCTAGTTCTGTAGTATTACCAATTAAACTTGATTGCGTATTTTTTACCAACGGCAACTTATCGGTAAAGGTATGTAATGCTTTAAAACGCATATCCAAACCCGGAGAAATTGCACCTCCTAAATAATCGCCCTTTTCGGTAATAAAATCGAAGGTTAGAGCAGTTCCTGCATCAACAACCAAAATAGGATGATTAGGGTACAGACTAACTGCTCCAATAACTGCAGCTAACCTATCTTTACCAAGAGTTTCGGGAGTTTTATAGCAATTATTTACCGGTATAAGAGTTTGATGATTTAATTCAACAAATAAAGAAGATTTATTTTTTAATAATTCAGTGAAATCCGAATCAATTGCTTTAACACTGGATATAATTGTATTTGATATATTGTTTTCAGCAAATAATTCAGCCCAAACAGTTGCATTATTTGCATCTAAAGTAATACTTTTCAGCAAGTTGTCGTTTTCGAATAATGCTGCTTTTAAATAGGTATTTCCTTGATCTATGCAAAGATTCATAACAATTTTTCGTTTGTTAAACTATACACTTAATTGATTGTTTACTTTTCTATTAAATTTTTCTTCCCACAGCATCCAATATAAAAATATGAGCCCGTAGAATAAATATTTTAAAAGTATTTCATGAAACAGATAAAAGTACTCGGGATGGCTTTGCACAATTAACGAAATAATAAAAATACGCAACAAATTAAATAAATACACCAATAATAAGCCGAGAGGCACAAACCACAATTTTGGTTTCCATGGCCCTTGCGTAAAAGTCATGATACATAAAAAAATAAACGATTGTTTTATAGCCGTGCATCCCCAAACAACAATTACATGACGATGGTTAACAAAGCAAATATCATTTACAAAATGGCTGTGAACAGGGTATCCCAAAATGGTTAACAGCATTTTTACCACTTTTGTAATGTGTATCACCATGTAATTAAATGGAGCCGAAATATCAAAAGTGCCAAACAGAAGTACTTGATTATTCCCCTCATCGCCACTAATAGTTTGTTTCCATACAAAATTGGAAATAAGTAAAATAAGCATAAAGATAAATATGCCTTGCAGGGAACCTAATTCACGCCATATTTTTTGTAATCTTTCTTTCATCATTAAATACTTACTCTGGCAAAAGGGGGTAAATCAATGGCACAAAAATCTTTTTTCAAATATTTAAAATAGCCTGCAACAGCAATCATTGCGGCATTATCCATAGTATAAGAAAGTTTGGGTATAAATAATTGTTTTTTGTGTTTAAGTCCGAAATCGGTAAAAGCGTTTCTTAATCCGGAGTTTGCCGAAACGCCTCCTGCAAGTGCAATATCATTAACCGAATAAGTAGCAACTGCTTTTTCAAACTTTAGCATTAAGGTATCTATAATTGCTTGTTGCAAAGACGCACATAAATCGGCTTTATTTTCTTCAATAAAACGAATATTTTTTTTCTGCTCATCACGTAGCAAGTATAAAAATGACGTTTTTAACCCGCTAAAACTATAATCGTACCCATCCATTGTTGCTTTACTTAGTTTAAAGGCTTTAGGGTTTCCTTCTTTTGCCAATTTATCAATGTGTGGACCACCCGGATAGGGCAAATCCATAATCTTTGCACATTTATCAAAAGCTTCGCCTGCGGCATCGTCAATTGTTTTTCCAATTATTTGCATTGAATATGCACTGTGAACCACTATCAACTGTGAATTTCCGCCGGAAACTAACATACACAAAAAAGGAAACGAGGGTTGTTTGTTTTCAAGCATGGGCTCCTGAATAAAATTGGCCAACACATGTGCTTGCAAATGATTTACATCAATAAGCGGTATATTAAGCGATAAAGCCAATGCTTTTGCAAAAGAAGTACCTACCAACAAAGAACCCATAAGCCCCGGCCCACGTGTAAAAGCAACAGCATGCAATTGTTCTTTAGCAATACCCGCTTGTTGAAGAGCTTGTTGTACTACCGGAATAATGTTTTGCTGATGGGCTCTGGATGCAAGTTCGGGCACCACTCCTCCGTATTTTTTGTGTACATCCTGACTGGCAACCACATTAGACAATACGATTTGATTGCAACAAACAGCAGCAGAGGTATCATCGCACGAAGACTCTATCCCTAAAATATATGTTTTTTTATCCATAAAACAACAGCAAAAAGAAATAATTAGATATCAAACGCCACTTATTTTTCGGCCAAAAAACTATAATTCCTTAAAATTATACCTGATACCGCATAAAAGCCGATTTCTTTATTTATTTTTGTATGCTTAAAGGGCTGTTTATGTGGCAATGTATTTATTTTTGTTTACAAAAAAATTAAAGTTCAAAGGTATTAAAAAAACAGTAAAAATAGTATTCGTAGTTGTAGCATTGTTACTTTTACTTTGTGGAACTGCTATCACCATATTGAGAAGCAGTAGGGTGCAACATTATCTTGTTACTACTGCCGCCAATTACTTTTCCGAAAAATTCGGTTCAAAGGTACAAATTGGTTCAGTTGATTACGCTCTTTTTAATAAAGTTTTACTACAAGAAGTCTATCTTGAAGATTTAAAAGGAGATACTTTGCTTTACGCAGAAACCCTCAAAATGGGATTTAAACCGCTCGATTTACTCCAAAACAAAATTATTTGCAATTACATTGAACTAAAAAACAGCAGTATAAATTTAGTGCTCGACAAAAAAAAAGTACTAAACGCCTCCCATATTTTTAATTATTTTAAAACAAACAAAACTGAATCGAAAGTAACTTACCAACTGCAAAACATTACAATTACAAATGCCCGATTTAGGTATTCGAACTTAACTGCCAGACCTAAAAATAACGGGTTTGATAAAAATTATCTGCAAGTATCCGGTTTAAATGGCACTTTCAATCTACACAAGCTAACCAACAACTACCTTTCGTGCGATATTAAGAGCTTAAGTTTTTCCGAAAAGTCAGGTATTACCTTATCCGATTTTAAAGCTTCTATTACAGCCAACAAAACAAGAGCACGCATAGAAAACTTACAACTTAAACTACCCCATTCATTTGTAGACTTTAGTCCGGTTATTATCAATTACGGGCATCTAAAAAACTTACAAAAAGAAGCAGAAAAAATACAACTAAATTTTATGATTAAACCGTCTGAAATTGCCTTCAGAGATTTAAAAGCTTTTTCGCCATTATTTGAACGAACCCGAGGTAAAATATATTTATCAACACAGTTCAAGGGTTGTTTAGGAGATATGAAAATCAAAAATTTAGCACTATCCTACAACAACGACATCAGCTTACGTGGAGATATAAATTTGATAGGTTTACCAAAAATTGGAGAAACCTATATCTACACAAAAATTAGAAGTATCAAAACAGATAAAAATAAACTGCAAGATTTAATGTCAAATGTACTGGGTAGACCGATACAACTTCCGGATGAGATGTCGAAACTTGGTATCATTCAGTACAAAGGAAACATTTCGGGTTTTTTTAGCGATTTAGTAGTTTTTGGAACCATTAAAACCGCTATTGGAAACATTTCCACAGACTTATTAATGGGTGTTCACAACAACTTTACCGGAATTAATTACAGAGGGTCTGTGCAAACAAAAGAGCTTAAAATAGGCTCATTATTTGGTGAACAATCGGGTGTAGGCAATATCGATTTTAATATTTCATCCGAAGGCTCTATTCAACCAAAAGGAAATATCAAAGGCTCATTAGAAGGTACTGTTTCATCGCTCATTTTTAAAAACTACAATTACAAAAACATAGATCTAAAAGGCGATTTTAACAAAAAAGTGTTTGATGGAATAGTAAGTTTGAATGATGAAAATGCGCAATTTGATTTCAACGGTAAAATTGATTTTTCTGAAAGGTTGCCTTCGGGAAAATTTAAAATGCAGGTAAAAAAACTTAATCTGGAAAAAACCAACATCACAAAAAAACACAACGATTTAACACTGGCTTTAAATATTAACACAAGCTTTACAGGCAGTAAAATTGAAGAAACAGATACCGAAATATTGATAGACAGCTTTTATCTTTATACAAAAGAAAAAGAACTCTTCAGTAAAAAAATGCACATAAGCTCTACCATTTACGATAGCATAAATGTTTTAAAAATAAACTCCGATTTAATAAAAGGAACTGTTAAAGGCTACTACTCTTTTTTTAGCTTAGGAAAAAGCCTTACCACAATGATAGCTAATTATTTGCCTTCTTTGCAAGAAAAGAAAAAATCAAAGAAAACAAAAAAGCTATCGCCAAACAATTTTGTATTCTACTTTACAGATATTAATGTAGATGAAATTGCAGACCTATTGAATGTAAACTTAAAACTATCACCAAAAACTCTTATTAGTGGCTTTTACAACAATCAATCCAACAAATTCAGATTAGAAATTCTTATCCCATCGCTTCAAAAAGGAAAAAACAGCTACAAAGACCTTAACTTATTATGTAATAACGAACTTGGAGCAATACAACTTATCAGCTCTACAGTACTCAATAACAACATGCACTTACACCTACATTCTGAAATAATAAACGACTCTATTGCCCTAAATGTAGATTGGAGAAACCCTTCCGTTTTTTCGGGAGAATTTAAAGCAACAAGCATTTTCAGCAAAAATGAAGCGGAAAAACTACAAGCAGATATTGCCATTCAACCCTCTCAAATTTGGATCAAAGATTCGTTATGGAATATACATGCAAGTACTGTAAAAACAGATTTTAAATCGTTAACCATCTCTAATTTTATACTTGATCACCAACAACAATTTATACAAATTAACGGCATAGCCTCATCATTGCCAACCGACAGTTTATTTGTAAAGTTGCAAGAAATTGAATTGAACTATATTTTAAATTTGGCAAAGGTAAAATCACCCAAAATAGAAGGACTAGTAACCGGCAATGCTTTAGTGCAAAATGTATTTAACAAAATGTTGTTGCAATTGGATGTGTTTGCCAAAGATTTTAAGTTTAACAACGCACTTTGGGGCGATGTAACTCTAAAAAGCAAATGGAACGAACAGGATAAAAAACTTGAAGCTAAGGGTTTTTGCATGAGTAACAACAATAAAGCATTTGATATTGCCGGCGAATACTTCCCCAAAAAAGACTCACTAGAATTTTATGCCGACATAAACAAACTAGGTATTGATTTTCTACGGTACTATTTAAACAATGCCCTACAAAATGTATCAGGTGAAGGTTCAGGAAAGCTACATATTTATGGAGGTTTAAAACGCTTTCAGTTAGCCGGAGATATTTTTGTAAAAAACGGACGGTTTAACGTAGACTTTCTGAAAACAGCCTATCACTTTACTGATACTATTAAAGTACGTAAAGAAGAAATTCGTTTTGATAAGATTAAACTCTACGATTCTGAAAACAATTGGGGTGTTTTAACCGGGAGGTTATCGCACAAACACTTTAAAGATATGCGTTATCGTTTTGATATAAAATGCAACAATGTGTTGGCAATGAACACAACATCAAAAAATAATGAAGATTTTTACGGCAAAGCATACGGCACAGGTACTATTCGTGTTACCGGAAATTATAGTCAAGTTAATTTTAACATCAACATGAAAACAGAACCTAATACTAAAGTAGTTATCCCAATGGTAACCTCTGCTATTGCCACAGAAAATTCATTTATTCAGTTCATTTCAAAACCAAGTATAAAAAGCAACAATACAACTTATAAAACTAATCAATCTGCTATAAACGCCCCTACTTCAGGTAAAACCAACATACATGTTTATTTACAGTTAGAAGCAACTCCCGATGCCGAAATTAAACTTATAACCGATCCTGTTGGAGGCGATATGGTAAGAGCCGAAGGAAATGGCGATTTGAAAATTGATTACACCAATAACGGCGACATAAAACTGTATGGTAATTATGAAGTAGAAAGAGGAGACTATATTTTCACACTTCAACAAGTGGTAAGAAAGAATTTTACCATCAAAAGGGGCGGTACAATTCGTTGGGCAGGCAACCCTTATGAAGCAATTATCGATTTAAATGCTACTTACACGGTTCCCTCAGTTTCATTATTAGATATTTTAGACGAAACAGAACTTGAAGGTGTTTCCAGAACTAGTACTCCTGTAAACTGTTTGCTGAATTTAACCGGAGATTTAATGCAACCAACCATCAAGTTCGACCTTGAGCTCCCCTCCGACCCTGAATTGCAACGTAAAATTAAATACGTAGTTAATACAGATGAAATGATGAACCGTGAAATACTTGCCTTGTTGGTTATGAACCGTTTTTATAAACCTGACTATTTGCAAACTGAACGTACAGGGCTCGGTACCGAAATGGTTTCGGTTTTAACTACAACTGTTTCGGGTCAGCTAAACAACTGGCTATCAAAAATTAACGAAAAAGTGAACGTAGGGTTAGATGCCAGAATGGGTAACGGACAAGATTTTTCGAACGGTGGCGAATATAAAATCGGTATCAATTATCAACCTAACAACCGACTAATAATAAACAGCAATTTAGGCTATAGAGATGATATGATAAACACAACCACCACCAACTTTATTGGCGATGTGGATATTGAATACAAATTGAATAGATCGGGTAAATTTAGAGCCAAAGCATATACTCACTCGGCCGACAATTTTTTTGTAAACGCTTCGGGTACAGCCAAAACAACACAAGGTTTAGGTCTTATGTATCGAGAAGATTTTAATAAATTTTCGGATGTTATCCGCTATTACTTCAACAAAAATGCTAAAAAAACCGATACCACAAAAGTAACAAACCAAGCAACCCCAATGCCAAGAAATAAAAACAAACCTGAATAAATCATATCACATGAAAAACAAAGCACTAATTATATTCCTACTAAGCAGCTTTTTTGCCAACATCAGTTTTTCGCAAAATATCGAACAAGCATTTACAAGCATGCCGGATGAATACTATTTGTCACTACCATCGGCACAACGTAAAGAAATGGTTAAGGCCTTTAAAACCGATACCATACACACCCGAAAAAATAAGTTTAGAGGCGAAAGTTCTATTTTGGTACTAGACAGCTTAAACCATTTTATGAGCATTAAAAATTCAGAAAATGCTACCGTTCATCTGAAGATTTTAAGCAACCCGCTTACAACAACCAGCTATTATGCGCTTATTTTTACAGCTTGCGCTCCTGTATGCGATTCTCATATTGGTTTTTATAACAACAACTGGCAATTTTTACAACAATCGTTGCTCCCTAAAATTACTATCAATGATTTTTTAGACACTGTAAAAATTGTAGCCGAAGGGAAACAAATAGAAAAAATAGCCGAACAATTTGATCTTGTTTTTATAGAAACTAATTTCCTTGAAAATAAAAACAATATTATTGCCACACTAAATTCCGGTAGCTATTTGGATAAAGATAGTTACGAGCGATTAAAAAAATACCTAAAAGGGGATAAAGTACTTTTCACCTGGGAAAACACTATTTTTAAAAAATCTATCTGCTATTGGTAACCATACACCTATTGTTATGACCCCATCAGAAATAAAATCGACCTACCTCCTAATTTGCCAACTGTTAGAAAATAAACAGCTGAAAGAAGCATTGCAAAAACTTCAAACGTATGCTGCACCACTATTAATTTGGGAAAAAACAGAAGACGTACATCAATTAGAAGCTAACTACCGCACAATGCTTAATTACTCGTTCGAAGGGATAAAAGACCCCGAACAAGACAAACTATACAATTCTCTTATTACCAAAGCTTATAAAATTGCTGAAGAAATAAAAGAAGAATTCCTAGTTAGAAACTCAAATGATTTTGTATTCTCTCAAAAAAGATATTTGCCCTATACCTACAAAAATACTAGTAGCGATTTAATAAACGAACTTGAAAGTGCTCCGGCAAACATCAATTTATCAGTATTAGTAGAAGAAAGTTTAAACTCGCCGGGTAAACGAAAAGAATACGCCATACACAACGAAATACTTAGCAACCAATTATTTAAAACGCTATGGCTCAAAAGCAACTATTCGTTCGAAGAAACAAATTTGATTGAAAAAACCGTTAACAGCACTGTTGTTTCCTCCAACGATAAATGCCTTGCCATATCCGCACTTACCCTTTCGTTAATGCGCTTTTTTAACGAAAATGAGCTATTATTACTCATCGAATACTGTACGCATAACGACGATTCGGTTGCTCAACGTGCACTTGTTGGATTATTGCCTATTTTAGCTCATTACGACAAACGATTATCGCATTTCCCTGCTATTAAGAACCGCTTGGTAATGCTGTTTGATAATAACACCATCAAGAAGCACGTAAAGCTAATACTACTGCAATATGCACGTACCAACGAAACAGAAAAAATTTCTAAAAAACTAAAAGAAGAAATTTTACCCGAAATGATAAAGGTGGCTCCAAAACTCAAAGATAAAATTGATTTAGATAGCTTGATGAAAAACGACGATCCGGACGAAAAAAATCCGGAATGGCAAGAAATTCTCGAAAACAGCGGTATTGCCGATAAATTAAAAGAATTCAGCGACCTCCAACTAGAAGGTTCTGATGTCTATATGAGCACTTTTGCCATGCTTAAAAACTATCCGTTTTTTAATGAAGTATTCAATTGGTTTAAACCCTTCGATTCCACTCAATCGGATATTTACGAACTGTTTGAAAAAGAAAACCCCTCCTTACTAACTGCTATGTTAAATAACGGATATATGTGCAATTCCGACCGTTATTCATTTTGTTTGAGCCTGATGCAAATGCCTATTGCTCAAAGAGAAACTATGAGTAGAGCTTTTAAGATGGAAGCCGACCAAATGAAAGAAATACAACAAGACAATGAAATATTAGCAAAAACAAAACGAACAGAAATAATTTCGAATGCCTACATTCAGGATTTGTATCGATTTTACAACTTATTTCCCTCTAAAAACGACTTTGAAAAGCCTTTTCAGTATTCCTTACAATTTCACAACTGTTGGTTTTTTACTTTAATCCATTTCAATAACGAAGAAATAACACAAATAGCAGAATATTTCTTTTCGAAAGATTTTTATGGTGAAGCACTGGAATTATTTTTAGCTATTGAAAAACAGACTGAAAAAACACACGACTTATATCAGAAAATAGGCTATTGTTACCAAAAAACAAGTGATTATAAGCTCGCACTATCTAACTATTTGCAGGCTGAAATTATTTCGCCCAACCATAAATGGACCATACGAAAAATTGCCTACGTATACAAAATGCTAAAAGATTACAAAAACGCATTAACATACTATTTAAAGGCAGAAGAAATGCAACCCGATAATCAATCCATTCAAACCCAAATAGGTAATTGTTATTTAAACTTATTACAATACGAGGAAGCATTGGCTTATTATTTTAAAGTAGAATATACATCACCCAACAATGTAAAAATATGGAGAGCTATTGCATGGACTTCTTTCTTATCGAACAAAATAGAACAAGCAAAAAAATTTCTGAATAAAGCCATTCAATCTAAAGAAGAATGGACAGACTATTTACATTTAGGACATATCGCTTTTATTCAAAAAAACAAAAAAGAAGCTATATCTAACTATCAAAAAGCATTTGTATTAACCGAAAACGATTTAACAACATTTATTGAGCTTTTTAATCAAGATTACCCTTACCTTATAGAAAAAGGGATTGATGCTATGGATATCAGTATTTTAATGGATTATTTACGTTATTCTGTCGAATAAAAATGAGTAAAATTAAATTAGAAAAAATGCGGTTTTATGCTTATCACGGTTGTTTTGCCGAAGAACAACTGGTAGGCACTAACTTCGAATTAACCATTGCTGTTGAACTTGATACTCACATTGCATGCAAAACCGACGCTATCGAAGATGCGTTAAACTATCAAGAATTGTATCAAACCATAAAAGCAGAGATGCAACTAAATTCAAAACTGATTGAAAATGTGGGGCAGCGCATAATCAACAAATTATTTGTGCGCTTCGCTCAAATTGAAGGCATCGAATTGGAATTATCAAAATTAAATCCACCTTTGGGCGGACAAATTGAACGTGTAAGCATTTTATTATCGGAACAAAGAGCAAAGAAAAAAGATTAAAATCTATATTCAGTGCGTTCTCCATCTTACTAAGATACAAAACTATGAAAAGAATTATCTCCACCCCAAAAGCACCTGCTGCTATTGGTCCTTACAGTCAGGCTGTAGAAGTTAACGGTAACTTGTACATATCCGGACAAGTGCCTATAAACCCTCTTTCAGGAAAGATTGAAACTACTAATATCAGTGCCCAAGCCGAGCAAGTATTTAAAAATATCGAAGCCATATTAGTTGAAGCCGGATATACATTTGGTAATGTGGTTAAAAGCACTGTATTTATAGCAGATATGAGTTACTTTCCCGAATTAAATGAGGTATATAAAAAGTATTATTCAGAAAACTGTCCGGCACGCTCCACCATTGCTGTAAAAGGATTACCACTAGGGGCATTGGTAGAAATAGAAACTATTGCTGTAAAATAACAGCTAAGCTTTTGTGTTTCCAAGGGACATAAAAAGCAATAGTTATCGGCTAAACTAATCCCACTTCTAGCCATTTATTTGCTTTACGGGTAATTACCGATTTAATGCCAGCGTCCTTCAACAAAACATAAACCTCATTAAAACCGGCGGTTAGTAAATCGGGATAATGACAATCAGAATTAACCATAACAGGTATTTTTAATTCATTAATTTTTTTGAAATACTGTTGATTTGGAAATGTTATTCCCCTTCCTAAAAATGATTTTGTGTTAATCTCTACAATAATTTGCTTTTCTTTGATAGTTGTAAGCAGCGACAACATCAAATTGTTGTACCATTTATCTGCGATACTAAATTCGGCAAATTGAGAGGCATTTGGCACTATCTTATCTAAATGACCGATGATATCAAACGAAGCATTGCACAGCATTTCTTCCGAGAGTTCAAAATAACGTCTTACAATCTTTCTCACATCGTTATTATAAATTTGTTCGGTGGCAAGCTTAAAAACCTTCTCACTCCCATCAATATTCCACCGAGTGCCGTCGGGGAAATTATCAATATGATGAATTGAACCAATTCGATAATCGAGACCCACATTTTTTACGGCATCAAAAACAGCCATTTTTTCGTTTGCAAAATAATCAATTTCTAAGCCCAAATACAGCTCAATTTTGGTAGCATATAATTTTTTAAGCCTATTAAACTCCTGTATGTATTCGGGCATATCATCTGCTTTCATTGCCCATCGGCTGGCAAAAGGTACCGGAGCGTGAGAAGAAACGCCAAAAGCGCTTAATTTTTTAGCAACAGCATATTGAACAAACTGTTCCATAGAAGCCCGTCCGTCACAAAAATTACAATGGCTATGAAAATTTGAAATAGGCATAAGTTAAACAACTAATTATTACTAAAACTAAAAAACCAAACATCAGTTTGGCCTTTTATAGAACTAAATCAATGATTTTTATTTCCATTCTCGCATAAGAGCTAATAAGCCTTGTTTTGTGCCTAAAAAATAATTGCCTTGCGAACAGGCCGGTATTATTTCTTTATTAATAATATTTCTGCATACATCATCTTGTATTAATTGATGCGTGCCATAAGCCGTCATTATACGTACGGTACGAAAAGTTTTACTAACAACTATTAAAAGTCCGCTTTGCAATTCTTCTTTATACAACGACCAGTTGTACGACAAATCTTTTGAATAATCACTTACATTAGAGTATGGTTGAATGTTATTCAAAGTAACTACCGCAATCTCTCTATTGGTTTGTTTCTCAAACGCAGCAATAAGCGTATTCAATTCGATTTGTTGCTGAGGAGTAAATAATCCCTCGTAATCATTTATAAATCCTTTTTGCAAAGGAAATTTTACAGTTTGCGCATTGGATACACCAACCACAAGCAGTAGTAGAAAAAGTGTTTTAATAAATTTATTCATAGCAGTTTTACGCTCACTAAATTATTCTATACGTGCACTAAATGCCGCTTTTTTCAATTGTTTTTTATAATGCTTTGCCTCTTTTTCATAGTATCCGGTAATCATGATAGTTCTTTGTGCATCGGCTTTCACATAATACACTTCCAATACCACGTTGCGTTCTTTATCGTTTGTAGTGCCAACAACATAATAAGCTATTTTCCCTTTATGTTTTAATACTCCGCTTTTTAAAACAGTTACACCTAACTCTTTAGCGGTTTCTTGTAACAACACCTTATGGTCTAACGAATCAAAGTTAGCTCTAAGCACCATGGGCATTATCATTGCACGCGGATTTTCTGACAAAAACACAGTTCCCAGTTCTATTTTCGGAAATAATAACGTATCAATTTCCATGCTAACTTTTGTACTCATTACAGGTATTTCGGCATCTGCATATGGCGTATCATTAGCTGAGGGGCTAATTTGAGCTAACAACGAGACACTAACTGAAAAAGCAATAAAAAGGCAAAGACAAACTTTTTTCTTCATTTTATTTTGATTCAATTCTGGCCGAATAAGCAGCTTTTTTAACAGCATCGACATATGTTGCATACGCTGATTCAAGGATAACCCCGGTAATCAACAGTGTATTTTTCTCACTTTCTTGTATGATGTATATCTCTGTTATCTGTGATATTCCTTCATTTAAGGTACTACTACTAACATGTATTGCCTGTTTATTGTTTATCCGTATGGATTCCTTTGTTTTAATAGTAAGCTTCATCCCATTTTGTGGATTCTCTACAATAGCTTTCTTCGTTTCTTCATAAGTATCAGGCACGAGCATGGAAAATATTCCAGCAGTCGGATTTTGAGTAGTATCGGTCATGTAAAAAGTACCCTGGTGTATTGGAAAAAGCAGCGTATCCACATCCATTTTAACCTCGTTGGCAAACATGTTATTCATCATAGCTTCCATATCTGCCATTGTGGTATCCACAGCGACATCATCCATAAGTAATTCGTCTTGAGCAGAAGTATAACTTATTAAAAAAAATACAGCTACTAGAGTTAATAGAATTTTTTTCATTTGTTTGTGTTTAATAAATATCTATTTATAATGATTCAAAAATAATCAAAAAAACGAAACCTATTTATTTTATACAAGAACTTTAACAAAATAGCTTAGCTTATATTATTTTTGTAGTAAATCATTCTTAAAAAACCACATTATGCTGACAGCAGGAAATAAAGCTCCCGATTTCAAAGGATTAAATCAAAACGGAGAAGAAATTAGTTTATCGCAGTTTAAAGGAAAAAAAATAGTGTTGTATTTTTATCCCAAAGATAATACCCCGGGATGCACTGCGGAGAGTTGTAATTTAAACGACAATTACAGCTATTTTCAAAAAAAAGGTTACGAAATAATTGGCGTAAGTCCCGATAGTGTGGCATCGCACAAAAAATTCGAACAAAAATACGGCTTTCAGTTTCATTTGATTGCCGATACCGAAAAAGAGATTTTGCAAGCATACGGAGCTTGGGGAGAAAAATCCAATTACGGCAAAAAATACATGGGCGTTTTACGCACTACTTTTATTATTGACGAAAACGGAATAATTGAGCAAGTATTTACAAAAGTGGATACAAAAAACCACACAGAGCAAATACAAACAAAATTAGCACTTTAAAATACATAAAAGCATCGCTAACACAACAAGCTCACTTTATAAGTTCGTTTCAGAAAACTTAACAAAAATGCTCTATCACACTTTTGGCAATTATAATTAGTGTTGCCAAAAGTGTGATAAATTTTTATTTCAGCAATAAATAACTAATTATATTATAAACCATCAAAAATTATGAAGGTGAAAAAACTTGTATTATTTTCAATTTGTTTCGTATTAAGTATCCCATTTATGGCCAAAGACCTAAAAGGAAAAGTTATTTATCAGGATGGAAAAGAAGAAGCATTAACCATTGATGTTCCTACAGATGTTATAAGAACCAGCGTGCAGTTCTTTAAAATGCACAAAAAAATAGATACAAAAAATGCTGCCGGCGAGAAAATAAAAATTACCCCCGAAATAGCGAAAGAAATCGAATTTGAGTTTAATGAAGAAAGTTATAGATTAGTAGTTAAAGAAATTAAAAAGGGAAAGAAAATATTTATGCTGGTACTTTTCGAAAGCGAAAAAATTTCTGTTTACCAAAAATCGGAAGCTCAAAACAATCAGTATGGTTTAACCATAACTACCTATGATTACTATCAAAAAGGAGACTCTGAGCTTTTTTATTTTCCAAAAATCGGTTTCAAAAAAAACATGAGCAATTTCTTTAATGATTGTACTAAATTAGTCGCTAAAATTAATGCGGGCGATTATAAACAAGAAGACAGCAAAGAAATAGCTAAATTTTACGCAGAACAATGCAAGTAAAAAAATTCGGGGCGCTTCATTTAAGTAGCGCCCCGAATAATTTTTAGAAAACAATTTATTTTTTACTTCACTTCTTCAAAATCTACGTCAGTTACGTTATCCCCCTGATTATTAGAGGTTTCAGATTGAGAACTTTGTTGTTCTGCTCCCGGTTGAGCGCCTCCTTGAGTAGCATTGTACATATCCTGACTGGCAGCATGAAAGGCAGTATTCAATTCTTCCATCGATTTATCAATAGCGTCTAAATCTTGTGCTTTGTGAGCTTCTTTTAATTTTGCTAACGCATCTTCAATCGGAGCTTTTTTATCCGCCGGAAGTTTATCTCCCAATTCTTTTAACTGTTTTTCGGTTTGGAAAATCATCCCATCCGCTTGGTTCAATTTGTCGATACGTTCTTTTTCTTTCTTGTCGGATTCGGCATTTGCTTCGGCTTCAGCTTTCATACGTTTTATTTCATCATCACTTAAGCCGGATGATGCTTCGATACGGATAGATTGCTCTTTACCGGTTGCTTTATCTTTAGCCGCAACTTTAAGTATTCCGTTGGCATCAATATCAAAAGTCACTTCAATTTGTGGAATGCCACGCGGAGCAGCAGGAATACCATCTAAGTGAAAACGGCCAATGGTTTTATTTTGATTGGCCATAGGGCGCTCTCCTTGCAATACATGAATTTCTACCGAAGGTTGATTATCACTGGCAGTAGAGAATGTCTCTGATTTCTTGGTCGGAATAGTTGTATTAGCCTCAATTAAACGAGTCATTACACCACCCATGGTTTCGATACCCAACGAAAGTGGCGTTACATCCAACAACAATACATCTTTTACTTCACCGGTTAACACACCACCTTGTATAGCTGCACCTACTGCAACCACCTCATCCGGATTAACCCCTTTTGAAGGAGCTTTACCAAAGAATTTTTCTACCGCAGCCTGAATAGCAGGGATACGAGTAGAACCTCCCACCAAAATAATTTCGTCGATATCCGATTTTGATAATCCGGCATTTTTCAAAGCAGTTTGACAAGGGTCAATGGTGCGTTGTACCAAATCATCTATCAATTGTTCAAATTTTGCACGAGTCAAAGTACGCACTAAGTGACGAGGCACACCATCTACCGGCATAATATACGGCAAATTAATTTCGCTCGAAGTAGTATTTGATAATTCAATTTTAGCTTTTTCGGCCGCTTCTTTTAAGCGTTGAAGAGCCATTGGATCTTTGCTTAAATCCAATCCACTATTTTCATCTTTAAATTCTTGTACCAACCAATCAATGATTCGATGGTCAAAATCATCACCACCTAAGTGTGTATCTCCATCAGTAGATTTGACTTCAAAAACGCCATCTCCTAATTCAAGTATAGACACATCGTGTGTACCACCACCACAGTCGAACACCACAATTTTCATATCCTTGTTGGTTTTATCCAACCCATAAGCTAAAGCCGCTGCAGTTGGTTCGTTCACAATACGCATCACTTTTAAACCTGCAATTTCACCGGCTTCTTTGGTAGCCTGACGTTGTGAATCATTGAAATAAGCCGGTACGGTAATAACCGCTTCGGTTACTTCTTGTCCCAAGTAATCTTCGGCAGTTTTTTTCATTTTTTGTAATACCATGGCCGAAATTTCTTGAGGCGTATACATTCTACCATCAATATCTACACGAGGAGTATTGTTATCTCCCTTTACCACTTTAAAAGGTACTCTATCAATTTCCTTTTTACATTGGTCAAATGTTTCACCCATGAAGCGTTTAATAGAAAACACTGTTTTAGTTGGGTTAGTAATAGCTTGACGTTTAGCAGGGTCACCTATTTTACGTTCGCCACCTTCTACAAAACCAATTACCGAAGGAGTAGTTCTTTTTCCTTCGCTGTTTGCAATAACGATAGGTTCGTTTCCTTCCATCACTGCAACGCAGGAATTGGTTGTTCCTAAATCGATTCCGATAATTTTTCCCATTTTCTTTTACTGTTTATTTGTTGATTTGGTTAATCGTTTATTTGTTTACCACAAGCCCTTAAAGATGGCGTTGTTTTACATATTATCACGAACTTTTTAAGTCCCCTTTAGGGGAACCTAAGGTCACGACCAACGGAAATAATTAGGGGTGGTGTTCCCTTATTTTCAATTGTTGTGCCAAGAGCAAAAATGAGTTCTTGCTTGTTTTTTTGACAGAAAAAAAATTAAAAATACCGATTTCGATGTCATAGTTACTGACAAAAGGGCAGAGAAATAGATGAAGAAATGTAGAGACGCACTGCTATGCGTCTTCCTAATTATATAAATACAATTTTATTATTAATTTTAAAATAGACGCACAGCAGTGCGTCTCTACTTGTGTACTTGTTTCCTTTTTCTTACCTTCGCATTCGATTAAAAAACAGGAACTCATTGCATGAAAAAAATCCGTAACTTTTGTATTATCGCTCACATCGACCATGGTAAAAGCACCCTTGCCGATCGCTTATTAGAACAAACGCAAACTGTTATAGGCAAAGATATGCAAGCACAAGTGTTGGATAATATGGATTTGGAGCGCGAACGAGGCATTACCATTAAGAGCCACGCTATCCAAATGAATCATAATTACAAGGGCGAAAACTATATTTTAAATTTGATTGATACTCCGGGACACGTAGATTTTTCGTACGAGGTCTCTCGTTCTATTGCTGCATGTGAAGGTGCCTTATTAATTGTAGATGCCACGCAAGGCATTCAAGCTCAAACCATTTCTAATTTGTACATGGCCATTGAACACGATTTGGAGATAATTCCGGTAATGAACAAAATGGATATGGACAGTGCCATGCCCGACGAAGTAGAAGACCAAATTGTAGAATTACTTGGATGTAAACCAACCGATATTATACGTGCCAGCGGAAAAACAGGCTTGGGTATTGATGAAATTCTGGAAGCTATAGTAGAACGCATACCTGCCCCACAAGGCGACCCTGATGCACCGCTACAATGTCTAATTTTCGATTCTGTTTTTAATTCGTTTCGTGGTATTATTGCTTATTTTAAAATTACAAACGGAACCATCAATAAAGGCGATTTAGTAAAATTTGTAGCTACCGAAAAAGAATACCATGCCGATGAGATTGGCATTTTGAAACTGGAAATGAGTGCCACGCAAAGCTTAAGTGCAGGTAATGTAGGCTATATTATTTCCGGCATAAAAACCTCCAAAGAAGTAAAGGTAGGCGACACCATTACTCACGTAAAAAATCCTTGTAAGGAAGGTATTGCCGG
>JAFGVL010000008.1 GCA_016938015.1 Paludibacteraceae bacterium | reverse complement strand
TTTGCTCCGGCTCTACCTGTACGACCAATACGATGCACATAAGTTTCCGGAATATTAGGTAATTCGAAATTGATAACATATTCCAACTCATCCACATCAATTCCTCGTGCTGCAATATCGGTTGCCACCAAAACACGTGTGCTTTGGTCTTTAAAGTTGCTCAATGCACGTTGACGAGCATTTTGAGCCTTATTACCGTGTATTGCTTCGGTCTTTATATTGTTTTTATTCAGAAACTTAGCTACTTTGTCCGCTCCATGTTTGGTGCGAGTAAATACTAAAGCTGTTTTGATATTGTTGTTTTTCAAAATATGAAACAACAATCCGGGTTTATTACCCTTATCTACAAAGTAAATGGACTGTTGTATAGTTTCGGCAGTTGTAGCCGAAGGGGTTACTTCTACTTTTTTAGGATTGCGTAAAATGCTGTTAGACAATTTGACGATTTCAGGAGGCATGGTAGCCGAGAAAAAAAGTGATTGACGCTTTACTGGCAATACAGCCAATAACTTACGTACATCGTGAATAAAACCCATATCGAGCATACGATCAGCTTCGTCCAATACAAATATTTCGATATCTTTTAAGGTGAAAATACGTTGATTCATCAAATCGAGCAATCTGCCGGGTGTAGCAATCAAAATATCAACGCCATTTCTAATAGCATTTACTTGCGATGCTTGTGTTACTCCACCAAAAATAACGGTGCTTCGCAAGTCGGTGTATTTGCCATAGGCATTAAAGCTTTCGCCAATTTGTATGGCCAATTCGCGGGTAGGAGTAACTATCAAACTGCGTATTTTACGGTTGCGTTCGTAGCTTTTGTTGTTTGTAAGAAGTTGAATAATGGGGATAGCAAAAGCTGCCGTTTTACCGGTTCCTGTTTGTGCGCATCCAAGTAAATCGTTGCCATTTAATACAATAGGAATTGCTTCTGCTTGTATGGGCGTAGGAGTGATGTAACCCTCTTGCTTAACTGCGTTAAGAATGGGTTGAATTAAATTCAGGGAATCAAAAGTCATGTTAAAATTTTTTAGACAGAAGAGTCTTGTCTATTATAAAGGAATAAAAAGCAATGAATATTCTGTAGTGTTAATCTGACAAAGATACAACTAATTATTTGGTTTTTATGAAAAAACACCCTCAAAAGCGTTTAAATGTTAGTTGATCTTTTCAATTTTAATGGTATCTAAAAGGATTTTCCCGTTAGCACTTTTAATCTCATTAGAATATATAGGATTAGTGTAATAGGAAACATAACCCTCTTTAGATACATAAATAGAATAATCATGAGCATCTTCTTGTTTTGTGTGTTTCACAAATTTTATAAAAAAGTGTCCGTGTCTATTTGTTGTATAGTATTCATTAAAAGTATTATCTCCTGTTAAACCAAAGATACCTTCATGTGTTTGAAGAAATGTAATAACAGTTACTTTCCCAAACTCTACAGGCTCATTAGTATCGGCATACACAACAACTCCTTCAACTTCCACATCGTAATAGCTTACTTTATCGTAAGGATCTCTAATGTCACAAGCTGAAAGTAAAAGTATTCCACCCAATAAAATAAGATAATGTTTCATAATTGGTATATTTTTTAAAATCTATAACATAGCCCAACAGAAAAATGTATGGGTGTGTATTTCCATTTACCGTTTTCTATTCCGAAAGGCATGTTAATTTCCGAAATATCTGTAAGTGTCCATGCATGATTATATCCCATTTTATACGTAACCTTTAAGCGCTGACTACCTCCTCTGAAAAATAAAGTGGGTTCTATATGTAAATTATTAAAATTTTTGTGTAATGATTCTATTTTGTATGGGTCATCATAGTTCATATCGAAGTTAGTAAAAGCTCCACGTAAGGAACAACCTACTTCTAAAAATTTCCACCGCCAACCGTAATTTAATTGTAAAAATCCTAAATGATAGAAACTTTCGCATCGTGGCATTTTGATGTTATCATAATAAGTGGCATCAGCATTTAAAGAATAACCGTAGCCGTAGCCTGCAAAAATCTCCATTTTCCATCCTGATAAATTAAGAAGGTTATAACGACCTAAACTGCCTTCAATATAGCGGTTAATAAACATGTTTGGTTGGTCGAACGAACGATCTTCAATAAAATTATGCATAGACAATAACCCGTTTAGTCCTAAAGCATATTTGTTTGTAATGGTATACGCTGCAGCAGTATATATTCCGGTTGAATTGATACCTGCTTCCACCAAACCTTCGTGCTTATTTTCAAATAGAGGAATGGTTTTTACTGAAGAAATATACATTGAAGAGCAAGAAGCTAACAAGACTGGAAATAATAAAAATATTAAACGGCTGTTGTAATTAGCTGCAAAATAGAATAGGGTAATTCTGTACCTCTTACTATTGCTATTTTTTTTTATCATATATAGCTTATTTATCTTACCCAAAATTCTTTTTTTACGAAAAACACCCTCAAAAGCATTTAAATGACAATGAGGGTGTTTTGTATTATTCAACTAAAAGTTAAGCACCTAATGCTTTTAATGCCTCATATACTAAAAAAACAGGCCATACAATTGCTTTTAAAAAACCGAGTACACCTACCCAAAAAGTACAAGCTGTACTGATGTAATAAATAGCTGCCCCAATAAGTCCTAGTCCGTAAACAGCTCCGGCAGACGCATTCTGATTGGTGCTTCTGCAACTTTTTTCGTTGTCTTTCTTTTCCATGTTGATGAATAAATTAAAGGAACATATATAAACCTAGTACAAATATTATTAAATATTTTGAAATATAAAAATTTATTTTGTTTTATAATAAAAAAGGGTCGCCAATTACTTGAACGACCCGTAGAAATATAGCTTGGTTGGTAAACCTATATAAACAAATTTAAATTAGCTTGTTCGGCACGTTCCATATAAGTGGCTACACCACCAATAGTTACGCCATCCATCAATTCTTCTTTTTTTACACCCATCACATCCATACTCATTTGGCAAGCAATAAATTCTACACCACTCATTCGTGCTTGATTTATTAAAAATTCCAAGGAGTCAATGTTTTTCGATTTCATAATTAATCGCATCATCCAACTACCCATTCCCATCATATTTAATTTTGAGAGGGTAAGTTTTTTGCTGTGAGACGGTAGCATTAAGCCAAACATTTTACCAAAGAAATCTTTTTTTACGATAGGTTTATTTCTTTTTTTAATCACATTTAAGCCCCAAAAAGTAAAGAATATAGTTACTTGCTGACCCGTTGAAGCGGCTCCATTAGCCAATACAAAGCTGGCAAGTGCTTTATCTAAATCGTCGCTAAATACAATAAAAGTTTTATTGCGACCTCCATTACCGGTAATGATTTGTGCTTCTTTATTGGTTTTTTCAATCACAGCAGTAATTATTCCATCTACTGTAGTAAGCGATTGCAACTTGTTTTGAGTAATGTTACACCAAGCTTCGGCATCTCTTGCAAAACCGGGGTCGGAGGCTGTTATCTCAATCATACTGCCGGTTTCAATACTATCCATGTTCTTTTTTAATTGAATAATTGGACCAGGGCATTGTAACCCACAAGCATTAACTTGAATTTTAACTTTATTTTGGATGGTTCCTTTTTGAAGAATTGAACTTTCTTCACTAATTTCCAAATTGTCGTAAATATCTTCATTACTTTGTTTCATAACCGATAATTCATACGTTTTGTAACCGCCACTTAAGTTATACACATTTTCAAAACCTTGTTGCATTAAAATGCGCGAAGCTACGTGTCCACGTAAACCAACCGCACAATAGACCACTATTTTTTTGTTTTTCGGAATCTCATCCAAGTGGTTTCGAAGAACATCTACCGGAATATTTACAGCCCCCGGAATCCAACCCAATTCAAACTCATCTTGAATACGTACATCGATTAAAAAATATTCGTTGGGAGAAAGCGTATGCAATTCATCCCATTGTATGGGTTTCATTTTTCCATTCAAAATATTTTCGGCCACATAACCGGCTATATTAACAGGGTCTTTTGCCGAAGAATAGGGAGGTGCATAAGCATGTTCAATATCAATTAAATCATAAATAGTTCCACCGTTTTTTACTACAGTAGCTATTAAATCCAATCGTTTATCCACCCCTTTAAACCCGATTACTTGGGCGCCATATAGTTTTCCATCGGTAGGAGAGAAAACTATTTTTATAGTAAGTGGGATAGCTCCGGGATAATACCCTGCATTAGAACCCGAATGTGTGATAGATTCTATATAAGGGATATTTTCTTTTTTTAATGTTTTAGCTGAAACCCCTGTAGTAGCTACCGTTATATCAAATACTTTAGCTATAGCTGTTTGAATAGATCCTTTGTAAGCTATTGTATTTCCAAACACAATATTATCGGCACAAATACGGCCTTGTCTGTTAGCGGGACCCGCTAAATAAGTTACTACCGGTTTATTAGTTATAGGGTTGGTATATTCAATAGCATCGCCAACTGCATAGATATTTTTATCTGAAGTTTGTAAAAACTCATTTACTTTAATACCGCCGGTAACACCTATTTCTAATCCTGCTTCTTTAGCTAATTTACTATCGGCTCGAACGCCTATTGATAAAATAACTAGATCAACATCGAGCTTTCTACCACTATTTAAATGAACAAAAACTCCGTTTTCTTTTTCTTCAAAAGAAGCAACGCCATCACCTAAAAAGAACTTTACTTTTTTTGTTTTTAAATGTTGGTGTACAATAGCTGCCATTGAATAATCGATAGGAGGCATTACATGTTCTAGTAACTCTACAATGGTAACATCAATACCTAAAAGATGTAGATTTTCGGCCATTTCTAAGCCAATAAAACCGGCACCTACAACAACTGCTTTTTGAGGTTTATGCTCGTTAATATAGTTTTTAATTTTATCAGTATCGCTTACATTTCTAAGGGTGTAAATGCCTTTATTATCAATACCTTGTATGGGAGGTCGAACAGCTTCGGCTCCGGGAGATAGAATCAATTTGTCGTAACTTTCGGTATAACTTTCGTCGGTATCCACTTTATTTACGGTTACTGTTTTATTTTTTGCATCTACGGCAACCACTTTGGAGTTTATTCGTACATCGATATTAAATCGATTGCTAAAACCCTCAGGAGTTTGCACAAAAAGTTGATTTCTATCAGCAATTATATCCCCAATGTAATAAGGTAATCCGCAATTAGCATACGAAATATAAGCTCCTTTTTCAAAAAGAATTATTTCAGCCTGTTCATCTACCCGTCTTAATCGGGCTGCAGTAGTAGCACCTCCGGCTACACCACCAACAATTAAATACTTACTCATAGTGTTTTTATTTTTCGGTTAGATAATAAAGATGCCAATTCGACACCATACGCACTTATTTGTTGAATTTTTTCAACGCCAATATTATTAAGTGAAAATATCATTTTTCGTTTATCAATCTTATCAATCTTTCTACTAATATATCCCTTTTTTTCAAGCGATTTAATAAGTTTTGATACATGAGGAGCCGGTAAAAAAAGTTGAGATGCGATTTCAGACGCACTTAAACTATTCCCTTTGTGAAGTAAACATAAAAGAATAGCTTCATTTACGCACAAATTGCTGGTAGAATGTAATTTTTGTTCAAATTCATTTATTGCTCTATATTCCTCAATTAAATCGCAAAACCGTATCATTATATTTTTTTTAATTTAACAACACAAATATAGTAATAGTTTACTAGATGAAATAATTATACCTGTAAAATTAATTTCTGTTTTATCTTATTTGTGATGTTGTGTTCTTTCCTTACCTTCGTCACTATTATCAAAATAACTATGTTAAATAGGGAAGAAGCTATTCAAAAAATGAATCAATATGGTAAAGAAAAGTGTCCGTTTTTCTTTATGATTGACTTTTTACAACAAAAACCTATTGTTATTAGTTTGGATGAAATTGATACTGATACTATTCAGTTTAGCATTCCTATTTTATCCATCCAAAAAGAAAAAACACATGCAACTGATAGTGTTTTTATTTCTCACAAGGGCTATTCGCAAGAATTATATAACACTCAAATAGAGAAAGTTAAACAACATATTAGGCAAGGAAACAGTTTTTTAACTAACCTTACTTGCCAAACAGCTATCGAACTTAATAAAAGCTTGGAAGAGGTTTATTATATTGCTCAAGCCAAGTATAAATTATGGTACAACAATGAATTTGTGGTGTTTTCACCGGAAACTTTTGTAACTATAAAAAACGGAGAAATTGCATCCTATCCGATGAAAGGAACCATTGATGCAACATTTCCAAATGCACGTGAAATTATTTTACAAAACCCTAAAGAAAAGGCAGAACACTATACCATTGTAGATTTAATTCGTAACGACTTAAGCATGGTTGCGGAAGATGTAAAAGTTAGCAATTTTAGATATATTGATGAAATTACTTCCGATACCGGAAAATTATTACAAGTAAGTTCTGAAATAACCGGTAAATTATCGGTTAATTACCTTACTCAACTCGGCACTATTTTATTTAAACTGCTTCCTGCAGGTTCTATTAGTGGTGCGCCAAAAAATAAAACAGTAGAAATTATACAAGAAACAGAAACATACAACAGAGGGTATTACACCGGAATTTTTGGGGTGTTTGATGGTGAAATTTTAGATAGTGCAGTAATGATACGATTTATCGAAAAAAAAGCCGAAGGCTTTGTGTATAAAAGCGGGGGAGGAATAACAGCTTTTAGTGAACCGGAAAGTGAATACAACGAAATGCTTAACAAAATATATGTGCCGATTAATAGAAAGTATTAAAGTAGAAAACCGTCAGTTAGTAGCTGTTCAATGGCATAATAAACGGTTTAATGAAGCTAGGAGTGAAGCTTTTGGTGTAAATTCTTTTGTAGATTTACAAAAAGTTATTTCTATACCAACAACTTTAACCAATAAGGTATATAAATGCCGTGTGCTTTACGGAAAAGAAATTGAAGCTATTGATTTTCAACCTTATGCTATTCGGCCGGTAAAAAGTCTAAAATTGGTAGATGGAGGCTCAATCGATTATCATTTAAAGTATGAAAACCGTAATGCTCTAACTGATCTTTTAGCCCAAAAAGGCGAAGCTGACGATATATTGATTGTAAAAAATGGTTGTATTACCGATACCAGCTATGCTAACATTGCTTTGTTTGATGGCAAGCAGTGGTTTACGCCCGACACGTACTTACTCAACGGCACAAAACGGCAACATTTATTGTTTAAAGGAATACTTCAAGAAAAACAGATTAAAGTTAATGATTTACAATATTATACCTCAATTAAACCCATAAATGCATTACTGAATTTTGAAGATACTGAAAGTGTGGTTGTAATTAGTTAATTTCCAACGAATCGAAAATAATATCCAGTTCTTTTTTTCTTATCAGATTGGCTCTATCGTACATAATGAGGTATTCGTTCAAGTAATTTTTTCGTGCATATCTATTCAAAGCCTTACTGAAATAAGTAATTCTGGCTTTTCCTTTTCCTAAAACAATAGAATCTATTGGGTAATAAGTTGAATCTAAAGTTAATTCAGCATTATATCCACATAAAAAAGACACTACACAGGTATCAGGAGTGAAAAAGTTTATTATTGAACCTTGCTCGTAATGAAAATACTTAGGTCCTACAAAATCCAACGGTAATACAATAGAGGCAATGTTTTCATTACACTCAAAAGTGTGTAAGCTGGTTTTTATTTGACTAAACAAACTTGTTTGAACAAACAAACAACTAATTAAAACGTGCATTTTATTCATAACTAATTCAATAAAATACAACTAGCCAAGTGCAATGCCTTGGGTAGTTATATATAGTAGTTAAAAATGAGTGAATTATTTTTTTAATAAATCTCTGATTTCGGTTAATAAAACCTCCTCTTTAGAGGGTGCTACAGGTGCTGCAGGTGCAATTTCTTCTTTCTTCTTAGTAGAATTCATTAACTTAATCAGCATAAAAATAGCAAAAGCTACAATCAGGAAATCGAAAGTTACTTGAATAAAATTACCATAGTTAAGTAATACAGGGTCATTTCCCGGAATAGGACTAGGCATTTTTACGCTTAAATCAGTGAATTTAACACCACCGATAAGCAATCCGATAGGAGGCATTATAATGTCACTTACCAATGAACTTACAATTTTACCAAATGCAGCTCCGATAATAATACCCACAGCCATGTCTACAACATTGCCTCTCATGGCAAACGCTTTAAATTCTTTTACAATACTCATAATTTCTACGTTTTTTGTTAAAATTTATAATTAAATCCTATGCCTAACACTTCTTTTAATTGCACTTTTGGTCCTATTTGAATACCATTACTGTTAATGGCTTTGATATCATCATCATACACTAATTGAGCAGTGATTGTTGCCGAAATATATTTATTTATTTTGAACCCGATGATGTTTTCCCAGCTAACATCTACATTTTCGGGGTTATGTAAATAATTGGTAAACAAATCTAATTTTGAAAGAACAGAAACCGTTTTGTTGAAAAAGTCGCGGTTGTACATTAATCTAATATACCCACCAAACTCATTTTTAAAAACTTTACCTGAATCAACCCCATAAGCACCTACACTAGAAAGAACAGGGTCGTTTACAATCGTCACTTTACCTGTTAGGGGAGCTATAAATGCAGAGAAACTAATAGCCGGTTTATAGTCCATACCCACAGCTAAAATAACGTAACCGGGAGCTAATAAGTTAGAAATTGCCACCGAATCGTTTGGATAATTATATCCGGGAGTCATTTGTGTTTTTAGGTTTAATAAGGCAGCATAATACCAATATTTAGTAGCCATACGTCCGTATTTTGAAGAAAAATCGACCTTATCATCCGTCTTCATAAAACCATCGGCATTTCCTTGTTTTAAAATGCCATAACCTAAATCGAGCATATTATCCCAACTTGAATTTCCTTTTTTGTAGTTGGCATATACACTAACTAAACCGTTTAAAGCAATTGAATTTTCACCTCCGGCAGCCCAATTTTGAAAAGCTGCTTGAGCAAAGTTGAGACCAACAACACCTCCTTTTTTCCAGTTGCTGCCTGCAGTAGTGTCTGTTGGAGCAACTACGGTAGAGGCATCTCTAACTTTTTTTTCGGCCTCGGTAATTTGTGCAAAAGCAAATTGACAAACAGCTAATGCACTAATAAAAATCATACCTTTTTTCTTCATACTTTTAATCTATTTATGTTTTTTGTAAAAAAAATAGCTGCAAAAGTACTAAAATTTTGTTCACTTCAAAAAAAACAGTATTTCAGTTGGCTTCAATTACCAACTACCACCGGCGCCTCCGCCACCAAAACCACCCCCACCAAATCCTCCAAAGCTGCCTCCGCTAAAGCCACCACTCGAACCACTACCTCCGGAGCTGCCAAGGCTTCCTAATAAAATCCAGGGCAAAATACCTCCACCGTAGGTGGTATGCCCATTACTGTTATCGTCGTGGTTATTGCTTTTTTTGCTCATAAAAACAATCAACACTATAATAAAGATAATAAACAGGATAAGTTTAACTAAACCTCCGTTCGATTTTTCTCTATCAATGTCAATTTCACCTTTTGCTAAACTGTACAAATAATTTACGGCGGCAACCGTACCACTATAATAATCGTTTTGTTTAAAATAAGGTATCATTTGCTGATCGATAATTCGATTGCAAATAGCATCAGGAATAGCACCTTCTAATCCGTAGCCGGTAGCTATAAACACTTCTCCTTTTTCTCTATCTGTTTTAGGTTTAATAAGAATAACAATGCCGTTATTGTATTCTTTGCCACCAACGCCCCAAGTTTGACCTATTTGTTGGGCTACATAGGCTTTATCATATCCACCTAAATCGGTTAGTGTAACAACTGTAATTTGATTTGATGTTGAATCGTCTATCATTACCAGATATTGCTCCAAATCAGCTACTTGTTGAGGAGTAAAAATAGCTGCATAATCATTTACTAATCGGGGAGGGTTTGGTTTTTCGGGTATTTGAGCAAAAATAACCGATGAGAAAACAACGAACAACACAATGAACGAAGTTTTAATTGGATAAAAGCTTAGTTTCTTGTTCATTTTTCAAAAGATATTTCGTTCGTTAATTCATCTGTATCATCATGGGCAATAGGGAAGTGGGCTACTAATTGCTGACCAGCTTCTAATATAGCCCAACAAAGACCTTCGGTATATTTTCCTTGTTTAAAATAATCTACTATTTGACGGTAGATACAATCCCAAAAACCGTCAGGAACTGTTTCATTGATACCTTTATCGCCTATTACAGCGAATTTGTGGTCTTCTATAGACAAATAAAACAGAACTCCGTTACGGAGTTCTGTTTTATGCATATTCAGTTTTGTAAATACCGTTATTGCTTCATTGAGCACATCTCCCTTACATGTTCTATCTATGTGTAAGCGTATTTCGCCTGATGTAAGCTTTTCGGCTTCGCATATAGCAGCTTCAATTTGGGCTTTTTGCTCAGGAGTAAAAAAGTCTTTTGGATGCATTAGAATTGTACTTTAGGAGTTTCTTTATCTGCTTCTGTTGCTTCAAAATAAGCTCTTTTATCAAATCCGAATAACATTCCCGGGAAACGACGAATAGCAGTATTGAAATCTTGAGCCGCTTTATTAAAGTTCATTCGTTCCGTAGCAATACGGTTTTCGGTTCCTTCTAATTGGGCTTGTAAATCCAAAAAGTTTTGGTTGGCTTTTAAATCAGGGTAGTTTTCTTGTATCATCATTAATTTACCTAAAGCCGATGATACTTGCCCTTGAGCTGCTTGGTATTCTTTCAACTTTTCGGCTGTAAGATTACTAGGATCTACAGTAATTTGCGTTGCTTTAGCACGTGCTTCTACTACTGCCTGAAAAGTACCGCTTTCGTGCTTAGCATATCCTTGTACGGTTGAAACCAAATTAGGAATAAGGTCTGCTCGGCGTTTATACACATTATCCACTTGTGCCCAACTTGCAGTTACAGCTTCATCAAGTCGCACTAATCTGTTGTAAGTACCTATAATATAAAACACTAAAACACCTATTATACCAAGAATAGCTAATAATGTGATAAGAGATTTTTTCATAATTGTATGTTTTTTATTGTTATTGTTTTTACAAATATACTTCATATTCTTTTTTACACAATAAAAAGGATTGAAATATAAAGTTCTTTTATTTTTATTTATATTTTTGCAACGAAAGGGTACAACTATATCAATAATAAAACTTTTCTAAAAAGCCATTAATCAGCTTAATAAAAAAATATTCCAATGAAAAAAATTATTCCGTTATTACTTCTTACCATATCGTTTTTGCTTGTAACATTGTTAAATTCTTGTAAAGAAGATGAACCCAAAGACTTAATTATTGGTACTTGGGTAAAAAACTCCGACAATACTATTTCTGTTTTTCAGGAGGGAGGTACTTGTATTGTTAGCGACGTAAATGGAACATGGTCTATTGCAGGAAACTCATTAACCGTAATTTTTCCAACCTTAGGCAATGGACCTAAAGTGTTTACTATTGTGTCTATTTCAGAAAGTACCATGGTTTTACGGTTTGCTAACGAAACAGATACAATTACTTATACAAAACAATGATAGCAAAATAGCAAGTAGAAAAAAGCCCCATTATTTGGGGCTTTTGTTATTTTTCAAATTCTTCAATGCTAAATTCAGTAGGAAGGGAGGGAGATGCTTCATGTATATCAGAAAAATTATCTTTAGGCTCATCAGCATCAGAACTATCGTTCATTTTAATAAATGTGATTACATCATTTAAACTTTCTACAAACTTATCGAAATCCTCTTTATACAAAAATATTTTATGTTTTTCGTACGACACTTTAATATCTTCATCAAAGCCACTGATAATTTTTTTACTTTCTGTTATAGCAACAAATAAATCATCCTTTCTATTACGTTTTACATCTATATAGTAGATGCGTTTACCGGCTTTAATCGACTTAGAAAACACTATCTCTTGCTCTTTTTTCTCAAGTTTTTGAGGTTTCATTTCTTCCATACATCATCACATTTAATAAATAGACTTTTTTATTATTTTTAAATACAATTTCAAATATGTATGTTTTTTTTCACATTTCAAAGGATAAAGTATTTTTTTATGTTACAAAGCATCGATTTAATAAATATTTAGCCTATAAATTTGAAGATTTAAGGTAATTAATCGTAATTTTGTGCCATCAATGAAAAAAGTAGCTCACTGAAAAAATGATAAATAGAATTTTACTTCGAATAAAAATAGTTCAATTGCTATATGCGTATACAAAAAATCAATCAAAATCGATTAATTTAGCCAAAAAAGAACTATTACTCAGTATTGAAAAAACATACAGCTTATACCACTCTCTATTACTTTTAATACTAGAAATTACTTCTTTTGCAGATAATAAATTAGAAACAGGCAAAAGGAAATTGAGACCGTCTGCCCAAGAACTACACCCAAATACCCGATTTGTTGATAATTTATTTGTAAAACAGCTCTCAAAAAATAACGATTTATTGGCATACGTTAAAGAACAACATTTATCGTGGGATGCTTATCCAACTGCTATTAAAAGTATTTACGAATCTATTATAAGCAGCGATTTTTATGAAGCGTATATGAATGCGCCAACAACTACTTACGAAGAAGACAGAGAATTGTGGCGAAAAATAGTTAAAAAATGTATGTTAGTGAATGAGGAGTTGGATATTGCTCTCGAAGAACAATGCATTTATTGGAACGATGACGTTGATATTGTAGTAAGCTTTGTTTTAAAAACAATTAAACGATTTGAACAAAACGCCGGAAATAATCAAGCTTTGTTGCCAAAGTTTAAAGATGAAGAAGATAAAGAATTTGCTGTAAAACTATTTACAGAAAGCATTCTTAACTTAGATGATTATAAAACAATGATTGATAATCATACAAAAAATTGGGAGGTAGATAGAATTGCTTATATGGATGTAGTAATTATGCAAATTGCGTTGGCCGAAATCATTCATTTTCCAACTATTCCCATAAATGTTACCTTTAACGAGTACATCGAAATTGCTAAAAAATATAGTACCGAAAGAAGTAGCAATTTTATAAATGGGGTACTCGATAACATTGTTACCGACTTAAAAAATCAAAATAAACTGATCAAAGCAAAAAATATTTCGTCGAATCAAAAATAAACTGTTAACTTTGTCAAACTAATTTATAAAACAAAAAAAATGAACTTATTAAGCATTCTATTACAAGCACCTGCTCAACAAGGTGGAGGTATTCAATTTTGGATAATGATTGTTTTAATGATTGTGGTTTTTTATTTCTTTATGATACGACCACAACAAAAAAAACAAAAAGAAATTAAAAAATTCCAAGAATCGATTCAAGCGGGAACTGAAGTAGTTACTTCCGGTGGGATATATGGTAAAGTAAGAGACATAAAAGACCGTTATTTTATTGTTGAAATAGCAGATAATGTTCGCATAAAAATTGAAAAAACAGCTGTTTTTGCTTCTGCAGCCGATAGTACTGTTTCTCCCGGAGTAGCTAAATAAATAAAACTTAGTAATTATGTCTGAAATACGGACAATATTACATCATAAAAAAAGAAAAACTAGAGCAACCCTTTCAAGGGATGCTCTAGTTTTTCTTTTTTGTGTAGCCTTGTCTACTATTTTTTGGTTGCTATTTACACTTAGTAAAACAAAGGTGGAGGAACTAAGCATTCCTGTAGTTTATTCAAATTATCCTGTAAATTACATTATCACAGATAGTTTGCATCAAGAAATTAAAGTTAGAATTAAAGATTCCGGATTTTCTATTCTATTTTATCAACTCTCCAACAATCAAAAAAATATTCAAATTGATTTGAAAAAATGTTTTACAGAAACTAAAACAAAAACGCTTTGTTTAAGTCAAGTAAAACTACAAAAAAGTGTGTTGCAAACTATTCGGCCCTCCATGCAAATTCTACATATTTATCCATCAAGAATTACCGTTAAATACGAAAAATTATATGAAAAAGAGTTGCCTATAGTATTAAAAGGAAATATTGACTTATCGCAACAACATATTTTAAAAGATCCTATCAAAATACAACCCTCAATAGTTAAAGTATATGGGGCAAAAAGTAGTTTGGACAATTTAAAAGTTTTATATACAAAAGCATTCAACTTGACCAATATAAGCAAAACTACACAAGTTACAACAAGGCTGCAACCAATTAAAAATATTCGTTTCTCTGTAAACGAAATAAAAGTGTTTATACCTGTAGAATTATATACCGAGAAAACACTTACCATTCCTATTGTTGGCAAAAATTTCCCTGAACATATCCAATTAAAAACATTCCCTTCTACCGTAAACGTAAAATTTAACGTAGGTTTGAGTAAGTTTAATGCAATCAACACCAACGATATTCATGCATTTATTAACTACAACAATCTTTTAAATGCCAAAGAGGGGAAACAAACGGTTGAGATAACCACTAGCAGTTATTCCATTAAAAATTTAAACCATTCTCCTAAAATGGTAGAATACATTTTGGAGGGTAAATAAAATGCTTAAAATTGGTATTACAGGAGGTATTGGTAGTGGAAAAAGCGTTTTAGCTACTTTGCTCAAAACAATGGGTTATCCGGTTTATAATTCTGATATAGAAGCAAAAAAACTATGTAATAGTTCACCACAACTAAAGGAAAAGCTTCAACAAGCTTTTGGTAAAAGTTTGTATCAAAACGATGAGTTAAATAAAGTCGCTTTTTCTACCATTATTTTCTCTAATCCCGACAAATTAAAGTTAGCCAACAGTATTATTCATCCTTTTGTAACCACTCATTTTTTACAATGGGCACAAAAACAACAAACATCGCTTGTTTTTATTGAATCGGCCATACTTTTTGAGTCTGAATTGATTAATCACATCGATCAATCTATTCTCATTATTGCCGATGAAGCAACTAGAATTCAACGTGTTATGGAAAGAGATAAGGCGCCTACAGAACAGGTGTTAGCACGCATAAAAAATCAGCTGCCCGAAACCGAAAGGCTCCAAAAAGCTGATTATATTATTTATAATGACAATAAACAAGCAATTATTCCACAGCTACAAAAAATTTTAGCGTTTTTCCAATAATACCACATTTTCTACATGGTGAGTATGCGGAAACATATCTACCGGTTGAACAGCCACTAACTTATAATCCGTATCTAACAACGATAAATCCCGTGCCTGCGTTGCCGGATTACAACTTACATAAACAATACGTTGTGGCGAAGCAAAAAGAATAGCTTTTATTACATCATCATGCATACCGGCACGAGGAGGGTCGGTTATAATAACATCCGGTTTGCCGTGTTGTTTAATAAAAGATTCATTCAAAATATCTTTCATATCTCCAGCATAAAATAGGGTATTATTAATGCCATTGTTTTTAGAGTTAACCAAAGCATCTTCAATTGCTTCAGGTACATACTCAATACC
>JAFGVL010000071.1 GCA_016938015.1 Paludibacteraceae bacterium | reverse complement strand
TAATCTCTGCCGAAACAACAAATTTAGATAGCAATGGAGCAACTAATTGCATGCTAGGAGTACAAAATGAATTACTCAATAATAATCGTTTTGAAGAGATTAAAGTATTATCTCATCTTAAACTAACAAATCCCGGAGTTGGTGTAATGCCCTCTCCTATTAGCCAACATGAAGTACTTAAAATATGTAGAGCCAATGAAGTTGACTTACTTTTTGTACTGGAAAACTACGACACAACTAGCGACATTAGCTATACCACTAATGCAGCAGGGAATATAGCTACTCCTTTCGGAAATATACCTACAACAGAACATATTGCCACCTTAAAAACAGAAATTAAAACCGGATGGCGCATATACGACCCTATGGCACCAACCATAATCGACGAATACGTGTTTTCTGATTTTCTTACTACAACCGGTAGAGGACTAAGCCCTATGGCTGCCGCATCGGCTCTTATAGAAAGAAACGAAGCCGTAAAACAACTGAGCAATAAAATTGGACAAAATTATGTCTTACGTATAGTTCCTTATTCTATTCGGGTTAGTAGAGACTACTTTGTGAGAGGATCGTCGAACTTTAAAATTGCAAAACGTAAAGCTCAAACAGGCAATTGGAAAGGTGCTGCCGAACATTGGCTACAAGAAACCACGAATCCAAAACCTAAAATTGCGGGAAGAGCTTGCTATAACATGGCCATTATCAATGAAATAAATGGAAATTTGGACGTAGCCATTGATTGGGCTCAAAAATCCTATGAAAACTACAACATTCAAGATGCATTACATTACCTAAACATTCTCAAAGACAGACGTTATAGAAACAGTATATTAGAAGAACAACAAAAATCTCAATAATAACATACACAGGCTGAACTATGATGAAAAAACTTTTTTCTTTAATTCTTTTTTTGACAATATTAACAGCAGGTAACGCTCAACAAAGCAGTGGTTGCGAACAATTCACTTCATTTAATAAAAACTCACAGCCGGATATAGCAATAGTACTCTATACTAATGATATCGAAACAGCATGGAATGCCTTGCGTTTAGCAACTTTATCTCAAACAAAAGGAGATTCTGTAGTTATTTTTTTATTGGGTAAAGGTTTGGATGGTTTCCAAACGAAAGATAAAAATTTTGACCTAGAACCACTTAAAGAAACCTTTGTAGGAAACGGGGGACAAATTATAGCCTGCGGTTCGTGTGCAAAAATACGCGGAACAGATGAAATTGGAATGTGCACCATATCGGGTATGGCCGATTTGTATGCCATAATAAACAGAAGCAAAAAAGTAATTTCTTTTTAAATATCTTTGTAATTCAAGCAATAAACAAATAAAAACTCTAGCAATTTAGCTTATACCCTCGCAATAAATCTTCAGCAGTCATTTTTTTCTTACCGGCCAATTGCAGCCAACGTAAATTTAAAAAACCATCTGCAGTTGCTATTTTAATGTATGTCTTATTATCGGTAAGTAGTTTGCCGGGAGTATACTGATGATTAACTATTTCTTCTTCTGTTTCAAAAACCTTGAGGGTAATTGGCTCTCCACTCATACTCGTTATTTCTGTCCATGCTGCAGGATAAGGAGATAAGCCGCGCACAAAATTATACAATTCACGAGAGGTTTTTGTCCAATCAATTTTACACGTTTCTTTAAATATTTTCGGTGCCGCTTTTAACGATGCGCTATGCCTTTGTGGTTTCACTTCAGCTTTTCCATCAAGTATCAAATCTACTGTTTTTAATACCAATTGAGCTCCCATTAGCATTAATTGATCGTGAATTTCACCGGCATTATTTGTCGTTGAAATAGCCATTTTTTCTTGCAAAATAATGTTTCCGGTATCTATTTCGTGGGTAAGAAAAAAAGTAGTAGCTCCTGTTTCAGTTTCACCATTTATAATGGCCCAATTAATTGGTGCAGCTCCACGGTATTGAGGTAACAAAGAAGCATGCAAATTAAACGTACCCAAGCGAGGCATATTCCATACCACTTCGGGCAACATGCGAAATGCAACTACTATTTGTAAATCGGCTTGCAACGATTTTAATTCCAATAAAAACGCCTCGTCTTTTAGTTTTTCGGGTTGTAACAAGCGTAAGTTATTTTGCAATGCATATTGCTTCACTGCCGAAAACTGCAACTGATGCCCCCTACCGGCAGGTTTATCGGGCATTGTTACTACTCCTACAACAGTATAACCGTTTTCATGCAGAGCCTTAAGGCTCTCTACTGCGAAATCGGGAGTACCCATAAAAACTATACGAAGATCTGATTTTTCCATTTAAAAATTTCATTAGCCCATAAACCTGTTAGTCTATGAATACTTACTTTAATAAGGATATTGGCAAATTAATGTATTCGTTTATCAACTCCCCACATCAACTTATTACGCAAGGTACTGAAAAAATCATGGTCAATTTGTTTCACTACTTTTATAGCATAATCGGCTTTTTTTATAAGTAAGGTATTTGTTTGATTAAAAATTTCCGATCGTCCATCCACTGATGCTAAAAAAGAATTTGTACGACTTTTTACTTCAATGCGTATTACCGAATCGTCGGTTAAAACAAGAGGCCTTACCGTTAAACTGTGCGAAGCCACCGGAGTAAGAATTATATTTTTTGCTTGTGGCACAACCAAAGGCCCTCCTACACTCATTGAATAAGCCGTAGATCCTGTTGGAGTAGCTATAATTAAACCATCAGCCTCGTACGAAATTAAATGCTTATCATTAATAAATGCATGGATGGTAATCATAGATGAACTATCTTGCTTAAGTATAGCTATTTCATTAAGAGCCATGTTTTTACAATTATCCTTACACTGATTACAACAAGTCATTTGTAATATGGAACGCTCCTCAATGATGAATTCGTTATCTAAAATTTTTTCAAACGGACTTACTATATCATCATAGGCAATATCGGCCAAAAAACCTAAACGACCGGTATTGATACCAATTATCGGAATACCCTTATTTTCTACATAAGCAGCCGTTTTTAAAAACGTACCATCTCCGCCAATACTTACCGCCAAATCGGCATAAAAATCATTCTCAGTATCCAATACTTCTGCATTTGGCTTAAAATCTATATGCTGCAACATAAACGTATAAAATGCTTTTTCTATGAGCACCTTTGTTTTTTTTCGTTCAAGCACATCAAACAACGTTTTTAAAAGCGTTAAATTTTCTGTTTTAAAATTGTTACCAAAAATAGCTACTCTCATTAGTATTTTATATTTCGTTTAAACTCAGCTAAAGCAATGTGTAAAAATACGGTTTTTTTACACATCATCTACCTGCTAAAATAAAAAAAACAGCAATTTGTAAGCGTTTGAAAAATTGAAAGATAGCTGTTTGTTAAAACTTATCAACTATCTTGTAAAAGTTGAAGCAAAACTATTATTTTTGCATACAGCTTATGGAAAATCAGCTGTAATTACATCTTATTTTTGTGGTGTATACACATTAATTTTAAATTAATTATTATGAATTTATTATCACTATTACAAGCATCTCAAGTAGTAACAGAAGTTGCTACTGGTTCATCAGAAACACAGACATATTGGGATTTGGCACTAAAAGGAGGCTTAACCATGATACCTTTAGCCATTATGCTAGTTATTGCCGTTTATATAATAATTGAACGAATAGTGGTGTTGGGAAAAGCTTCGAAAGAAGATATTTCGTTTATGAACCGAATTAAAGACTATATTTTCGAAGGAAAAATTGATTCTGCTTTAAACCTCTGTAAACAAACCAATAATCCATCGGCACGTATGGTAGAAAAAGGGATTAGCCGCTTAGGCCGCCCTATGAGCGACGTACTGGTTGCCATAGAAAATGTTGGAAGCATCGAAGTGGGAAAATTAGAAAAAGGGCTGGGGATATTAGCTACCGTATCCGGAGGAGCTCCTATGTTAGGATTTTTTGGTACTGTAATAGGTATGGTTGAAGCTTTTTATAAAATGGCCGAAAAAGGAAGTAATATTATTGAAATAGCTGATTTAGCCGGTGGAATTTACACCGCAATGGTAACTACTATTGGCGGTTTATTTGTGGGTATAATTGCCTATTTCGGATATAATTATTTGGTTTCTCGTGTAAACAAGGTAATGCACAACTTAGAATCTAGAAACATGGAGTTTTTAGATATGCTTAACGAACCTGCTTAATTTTTCTCTTTAACAACTAACACTCTGTTTCTATGGCATTAAAAAGAAGTAATAAGTTCGAAGCATCATTCAATATGTCTTCAATGACAGATATGATGTTTCTTTTGCTGTTATTTTTCATGATTGCTTCCACCATGTCTGCTCCTAACGATTTAAAAATCAAATTGCCACAGAGCAAATCTAAAGCATCAACAAAAATTGTATTGGTAAAAGTAACTATCGACGAATTAGGTAATTATTCGGTAGCCGAAGGCAATGCTCAAGCACAACCCATTCTATTTGAAGAACTGGAAAATTTCTTAACCAACGCCATGGCTAAAGACACATCTACTTTTGTAGCATTACATGCCGACGAAAATTTACCGTATAAAGAAATTGTAAAGGTTTTAGATATTGCTAATCAGCATAAATTAAAAATTGTAATAGCCACCAAACCACCTGAAAAGGAATGAGTACAGTAAAAAAATCGGAAGTGTACGGGGTCATTGGAACTATTATTATCAATGGGCTCATAATTTTATTGCTATTCCTTTTTGGAATGTCAATGGATCCTCCTTTTAAACCTGACCCCGGTATAGAAATATCTTTTGGCAATGGGTTAGATGGTGCTCCTGCCGAAGAAATAGCGAGTATCCCTGCTACTACCGAACCGGTTCCTACTCCTCCGGTTGAAGAAACAAATCCACCACAACAGCTTACACAAGAAGACCCTTCTATAGCTATTGAGGCGGATAAAAAACGAAAAGAAGAGAAAAAGAAAAAAGAAGAAATTCGTTTAGAGCAAATCCGACAACAAAAAATACTGCAAGAACAACAAGCCAAAGCTGCAAGAGAAAAAGCAATTGCTGATGCAAAAGCTGCACAATCGGCCAAAGCAAATGCCTTAGCAAAAGGAGCATTTGGCGGTGGTGGCAATAATGCTTCGGGTAATGGTCCGGGTGGTGGCGGACAAGGTTCTACTCCCGGCAATCCTCTTGGTAGAGGAAACTCCGGCGGCAACTCATGGTCGCTCGATGGACGTAATTTAAACAGCGCATTTCACAAACCTCCTTACGTTGGCAATCAGGAAGGAAAAATTATTGTAGGTATTACTGTTGATAAAAATGGAACTGTAATAGCGACTTCTATCAAACAAGGCACTACCATTTCCGAAGAAAACTTGCGTGAAGAATGTAAAAAAGCTGCCCGAAAATTAAAATTTTCTCCTACCAACAAAACCGGTAATGCACTAGGCGAGATAGTTTACCGTTTTAGTCAACAATAATATGAGCCAAGTATCTATTTTTCTAGCAACCGGATTCGAGGAAACCGAAGCTATAGCAATTATTGATGTATTACGTCGTGCCGATATTTCTACAACAATAGTATCCGTTACGGGACAAACAGTTGTTACCGGTTCGCATGGTATTTCAATACTAACAGACGCTCTTTTTGAGGCGGTGAATTTTACTGACGGACAAATGCTGGTTTTACCGGGAGGAATGCCCGGAACCAATAACCTAGAAGCATTTGCACCATTAACAAAATTAATCAACGAATACTACAAAAGCGGAAAATACTTGGCAGCTATTTGTGCTGCTCCACTCATTTTAGGAAAAATGCGCTTACTACGTAACGAAGAAGCTATTTGCTACCCCGGCTACGAAGAACATCTAGAAGATGCTATACTCTCTAAAGAAAGAGTTGTTCGTTCCGGAAAAATAATTACCGGAAAAGGACCCGGCACTGCCATTGAATTCGGCTTGTTGCTGGTGGAAACGCTCAAAGGAAAAGAGTTAGCAGACACCATCAAAAAAGCAATGATACAAGCTT
>JAFGVL010000070.1 GCA_016938015.1 Paludibacteraceae bacterium | reverse complement strand
TTCGGGCATCTTTTTATGGAACTTGAAAACCATCGACGATGCATTTAAACAATATTTACCGGACATCACTTCGAAATTTGACACCGGCAAAGAATTTTTCAACACAACCAAAGAAAAAGAATTTATTGACAAGATTTATCCCACTTGTTCAAACATATCAATAGACTATGGTGTGCTTGAAAAAGCTCCTAATGTATATGTATTACGATCTGATTTTGGTTGGTCTGATTTAGGCACATGGGGCTCATTATATGATATTTCGCCAAAAGACGAACAACAAAATGTAACCTTAAAATGCTACACTCAATATTATAACAGTAACAACAATATTGTAACTGTTCCGGAAGGAAAACTAGCCGTTGTTCAAGGTTTAGACGGATATATTGTTGCAGAATCGGACGATGTTCTATTAATATGCAAAAAAGAAGAAGAGCAAACTTTACGTCAAATTGTAAACGATATAACTATTCGATTTAAAGGAGATTATATTTAATCAAAAATCTATGGGACTATTTAGTTTTAGAAGCACTCCTAAACCAAGGAGATTTAACCACATACCCATATATTGGGATCCTGAAAAAGAAAAGCGCGAAGAACGTGAAGCTGCTATTGAAAAAGAGCTACACCCAAGTACCGGCGAATACAAACCAAGCATAAAAAGAGGTTCGTTTCGTAAATATTCGGAGCGTTTAGATTACGATAAGAAAAAAATAGAGAACCGAAAAATGAGGATGAAGTTACTACTAGCATTGGTATTATTGATTATTCTTGCTGTATACATTGCTTTATATGGAAGTTCATTATTTTCTTTATATTTTGAAAGCGGTATTTAATTCGATTTTTTATGAGTGATATAATTCATCTTTTACCAGATTCTGTTGCTAATCAAATTGCAGCCGGCGAAGTTATTCAGCGTCCTGCATCGGTTGTTAAAGAACTGGTTGAAAATGCAATTGATGCCGGAGCATCAAATATTCAGATACTAATTAAAGATGCCGGCAGAAGTTTGATACAAATCATAGACAACGGAAAAGGCATGTCTGAAACAGATGCTCGAATGGCATTTGAAAGACATGCTACTTCAAAAATAAAAACCGCAAACGATTTATTTTCTTTAAATACCATGGGTTTTCGTGGCGAAGCTTTAGCTTCTATTGCGGCAGTGGCTCAGGTAGAATTAAAAACAAAGCGCGAAGAAGATGAGCTAGGTATTTTAATACAGATTGCAGGTTCTACCGTAGAAAAACAAGAATCAGTAAGTTGCTCAAAAGGAAGTCAATTTAGTGTAAAAAATATTTTCTTTAATGTTCCTGCCCGCCGAAAATTCTTAAAGTCGAATACTACCGAATTAAACAATATCATTGCTGAATTTAATAGAATAGCCATTATTAATCCACATATTTCTTTTACGCTTTCTCATAATGATGCCATTATTCACAAATTAATTGAAAGCTCTTTACGACAACGAATTGTTAGTATTTTCGGCAAAAATATCAACCAGCAACTTTTACCCATTGATACGCAAACAAGTTTAATAAAAATTACCGGATTTGTTGGGAAACCAGAATCTGCAAAAAAACAAATGCATCATCAGTATTTTTTTGTGAATAGCAGATATATGCGTCATCCATACTTTCACAAAGCTGTAATGCAAGCTTTTGAAAGAATGTTAACTCCGGATACTAGCCCCTGCTATTTTATTTCATTCACCATCGATCCTTCTGCTATTGATGTAAATATACATCCGACAAAAACGGAAATAAAGTTTGAAAACGAACAAGCTATATGGTCTATCGTACTAGCTTCGGTACGAGAAGCTTTAGGAAAATTTAATGTGGTTCCGGGTATTGATTTTAATCAAGAAAATGCAACCGAAATACCAATCATAAATTCATCTACCAGAATTGAGGCTCCAAAAACAAGTTTTAATCCGGAATATAACCCGTTTAAACAAAATGCTGAAAACACTAGCTATAAGAGAGAAACCTTTGACTGGGAAAAGCTTTACGAAGGTTTTGAAAACGAAAAAGGGTCTACAACAATCGAACCTACTCAAAGCAAAATTCAATTAACAAACGAAACGGATAATGATGCGATTGTTTTAAACGAAATTGAAAATTCTTGTGCCGAGTTTTTTCAATTTAGAAGAAAGTATATTTTAACTTCAGTAAAATCAGGATTAATGGTAATTGACCAGCATAGAGCACATATGCGGATATTATTTGAAGAATATTTACAATCTATAAAACAACAGAAAGGAGTATCACAACAGGTATTGTTTCCTGAACTGCTGGAGCTATCTGCCGAAGATTGTAATTTATTAACAGAAATAAAAGACGATTTGGCTTTTGTGGGATTTGATATTGATTGCTTTGGTAAAAACACCTATCGCATCAACGGCATTCCATCAAACCTTGAAGGCAAAGAAAGCGTAAAAATTATTGAAGAAATGATTTCGGCTAACCGCGAAAAAATTAAAGATAAAAAAACATCGATCCACGAAGAAATTGCTTTGTCTTTAGCCAAAGCATCTTGTATCCCTTACGGCAAAATTTTATCGAAAAACGAAATAGAACTATTAATTAACAAACTTTTTTCGTGCGAAAATCCAAGTTACTCACCGGATGGAAAAGTTTTACTTCACATTATGGAGTTAGAAGAACTGGAAAAAAGATTTTAATGCCCCTTTACCCCTATTGAATTATAGAAACACAAAAGCACCTAAAGCGAATATTCAATTTAGGTGCTTTATTATCTCTATCAATTTTTAAACTACTTCAATACCTTTCTTTTTACAAATCTCCAAACTCATTTCTCGTAGTTTGAATTTTTGAATTTTGCCACTTCCGGTCATTGGGAAATGATCTACAAAGAAGATATATTTAGGCACTTTGTATCTAGCTATTTTCCCTCTACAGAAATCTCTCACATCTTCTTCTGTTAATTTTGATTCTTCTTTTAGGATAATAAATGCACCAACTTCTTCGCCATATTTTTTTGAAGGAACACCTGCCACCTGAACATCTTTTATTCCTTCTAAATGGTACAAGTATTCTTCTATTTCGCGAGGATAAATATTTTCTCCACCACGAATAATCATATCTTTTATTCTTCCGGTTATGCGGTAGTTTCCATTTTCATCTTTTACACCTAAATCGCCCGAATGAAGAAATCCGTTTTTATCAATAATTTCAGCTGTAGCTAGAGGGTTTTTATAATACCCTTTCATAATATTAAATCCACGACAGCACATTTCTCCTTGAACACCAACAGCACACTCCTCTCCTGTTTCGGGGTCAATAACTTGCACTTCTACAAATTGATAATCTCTACCAACAGTTGTGCAACGTACCTCAAACGAATCATCAATAAGAGTTTGTGTCATTCCGGGAGACGTTTCGGTTAATCCGTACACACTGGTAATACTCATAAACATTTTATCACTTACTCTACGCATCAATTCTATCGGACAAAGAGAGCCTGCCATGATTCCTGTACGTAACGAACTCATATCAAACATTTCAAACATAGGATGATTTAGTTCGGCAATAAACATTGTTGGCACTCCGTATAATGCAGTACAGCGTTCTTTATGTATGGATGCCAATACCACTAAAGGATCGAATTTTTCGACCATTACTTGTGTTGATCCATGCGTAAGACAATTCATAGTAGCCAGTACCACACCAAAACAATGAAACAATGGCACACAAACACATAACTTATCATCAGGAGTAAACTTCATATTTTCTCCGGTAAAGAGCCCATTGTTAACTATATTGTGATGCGAAAGCATTACTCCTTTAGGAAAACCTGTTGTTCCGGAAGTGTATTGCATATTAACAATATCATGACAAGAAATGCTCCCTTTTGATTTAATCAAAACTTCATCGTCCACATTATGACCTAACAATAAAAGTTCCTGTGTATTATACATACCCCTGTGTTTTTCGGGACCAATGTACACTACGTTTTTCATAAAAGGAAAGCGTTCACTTTTTAGTTGACCACGTTGGCAAGTTTTTAATTCGGGAAGCATATTGTAGGTCATTTCCACATAATCGCAGTCCCATGTTCCATCTATTATACAGAGTGTATGCATATCGGAGTTTTCTACCAAATACTCCAATTCATGCTGTTTATAGTTGGTATTTACAGTTACTAATACAGCGCCAATTTTTGCTGAAGCATATAAAAACGTAAGCCAATCGGGCACATTGGTAGCCCAAATACCCACATGAGAGCCTTTGGTAACACCAATAGACAATAGACCTTTGGCCATAGCATCTACTCGATCGTTAAACTTGCTCCAAGTAAAACGTAAATTTCTATCCGAATACACTATATACTCCTTTTCAGGAGTTGTTTCTGCCCAATACTCAAGCCATTCACCAAGCGTTCTTTCTGATAATTCCATACTAATTTATTGTAAAGGAGAATAAACTACGGCTAAAATTTTAGCTCCATTTAAACAACCACCATGCACATGATGTTCAACAATTGAATCGTAAAAAATACTATCTCCTTCTTCTAACTGATACACTTCTTTCCCGTAATTAATTTCGATAGCACCTTCTAACACATAAATAAATTCTTCTCCTTCGTGCGAAGAAAGAATAAAATCTTTCTCGACACACGCATCTATATTAATAATAAAAGGTTCCATTTGTCTACCCGATTTTGATCCGGCCAACGAAAAATAGTTCATGTGTTTGCGAGCATTTGTACTTCCATTAGAAAAACTAATACTTCCATGCGATTTATCTTTGCGGCAAACTACCGGACCTGTTGAATCATCATCATCTAAAAAAGTTCCTAAACGCACGCCTAAAACACGGGCAATTTTAATGAGAGGACCCAACGAAGGCATAATTCCATCTTGCTCAATAACAAGCAGTTGTTCTTCACTCAAACAAGTTTGTTCAGCCAATTCTTTCAACGAAATATTTTTCGATTCACGAAGAGCCTTTATCTTCTCTCCTACAATTTTTCCTCTTCCCATAGTTATTTTAATTTTTTAGTTATGCACGAGGCAAAAATAAAGATTATTCAGAAAAAACAATAAAAAAGACGATTTATTTCTAAATCGTCCATAGATTCTTTAAAATTGAAACTAAACAAGAATATTTTTTAACGCATTATTTATTCTGTTAATAGTCTCTTTTTTCCCAATCACTGCAATAATATCAAACATATGTGGTCCTTTCAGTTCGCCAACTACCGACAATCGAAATGCATTCATCACTGCTCCCATATTATATTCCTTTTGAGCAATCCACGTTTTTACAACTTCTTCTGTGTTTGTAGCTGAAAACTCGGTAATGGATTCCAAAACAGCCATTAATTCAGACATGAGTTGAGGTGTTTCCGACTTCCATCGTTTTTGCACTGCCTTTTCATCGTAAGAAGTTGGAGCTTGAAAAAAGAAGGCAGATTGCTCCCAAAAATCGGGAATAAGATTGCTGCGTTCTTTTATTAAAGCAACTATCTTTATCAAAGTTTCCTCATCAGTTGTAATGCCTTTTTCTTTAAGAATAGAAGCGTATAAAAGGGCTAATTCTTTGTTCAATTTTTCCTGTAAATATTTATGATTAAACCACTTACCCTTTTCATAATCGAACTTAGCTCCGGATTTACTCACTTTTTCTAAACTAAAAAGATGTATCAATTCATCCATAGAAAGTATTTCTTGTTCCGTTCCGGGATTCCAGCCCAACAAGGCTAGAAAGTTCACAACAGCTTCAGGAAAATAGCCTGCTTCACGGTAACCTGATGATTTTTCGCCGGTTTTAGGGTCTATCCATTGTAAGGGAAAAACAGGAAAACCTAGTTTATCACCGTCTCGTTTGCTTAATTTACCGTTACCTTCGGGTTTTAATAAAAGAGGTAGATGAGCAAACTGCGGCATACTATCTTCCCAACCCAAATAACGATATAACAACACATGAAGCGGAGCTGACGGCAACCATTCTTCACCACGAATTACATGAGAAATTTCCATTAAATGATCATCTACAATATTTGCCATATGGTAAGTGGGCAATCCGTCGGAAGATTTATAAAGAACTTTATCATCAATAATCGAAGCATTTATTTTTACCTCTCCACGAATTAAATCGTGTACAACAATATCTTCTCCCGGTTCAACTTTAATCCGCACCACATAAGAATCTCCGTTTTCGATGCGAGCTTTCACCTCCTCTTTAGTGAGTGTTAATGAATTTATCATTTGATTGCGTGTCGACGCATCGTATTGAAAGTTAGCTATTTCCGTACGCTTAACATCTAATTCTGCTGGCGTATCAAAAGCAATATAAGCTAAATTATTTTCAAGTAATTGATCAACATATTTTTTGTAAATAGCTTTGCGTTCGCTTTGACGGTAAGGTGCATGCAAACCTCCCACACCAACACCCTCGTCAATTTTAATTCCCAACCAATTGAGAGCTTCAATAATATATTCTTCTGCACCGGGAACAAAACGAGCGGAATCGGTATCTTCGATACGTAGCAACATATCGCCCCCATGTTTTTTGGCAAACAAATAATTATACAAGGCAGTACGCACACCACCAATATGCAATGGCCCTGTTGGACTCGGAGCAAAACGAACTCTTACTTTTTTCATGCTAAATTTCACAAATTTTGCTTGCAAAGATAATAAAAGAAAAAGCCTTTTCAAGTAAGATTGAAAAGGCTATTAGCAAAATATAAGTTGATTTTTAAATTTGTGACTAACAAGCTCTATTTTAGCTAAAAAAGCTAAACACAAAACTATGTTGTTAGTACTATTATTTATTTATATAATACGCTGTAAAGTCTTTTTCAAATTGGTCAAACCCACCTTTATATGTAGTGTCAATTGCATTAAAAGAAGCATCGCCATTTTTAATTAACAAGGTCATTGCTTTAAATTGATCAATATCTTTTTGGAGAAGAAAATAAACAATTGCATGAGCCAAGGTATATGAGTAATTTTCGTTAGTAACTTGCTCTTTTATAAAATCAGCTCGAGTCCACGAAATATATTCTTTTAGGTTCAAATCCTTCAGTTGTATCATTGTCTTAATACGCCCTAACTCGTAATCGCTCATATAAAATTTCCAACCGGTTTTCTTTTGAGATGAATGTTCAAAATACTCAGAAAGCCCTTCATTAAACCATATAGGAGGTTTCCTTTTTAAAATATTTATTACAAAATAATGATTAGCCTCATGAAAAACAATCGACAAATACGTTTTAGGCTTTTTTGCTCTATTAATGTAACAAGTAGTATCTTTTGAAGAATAAAATCCAAGTGTTGCATGTCTTTTTGATAATTTATGTTTCGTTCTTTCCTCATCATAAGCTGATTGAGAATCAAACACTTTTATATTAAAATTGACAGAATCTATCGTATCTAATTTGTTATAAAACTGTATTTGGTACTCAATCATTGACATTAGCTTAACACTATCTTTGGTTGATATTTTATCTCCCGTACTTTTAAAATAGGTAGCTTGTAAACTTCCAATCAAAAGAAATTGTACGAGTAAAAAGAAATAAATTCGTTTCATTTTGCTTCTGCCATTTTAAGCTTTTTCTTGGCGTATTTTTTCTTTTCTCTTTTACTCATTTCTTGAGTAATAACTTCATCGTTCCATTCATTAACGTACATTTTCTTCTCTTCTAATTTACTATTACCAAGCGTGGTATGAAATAATGGATTAAAATGTGTATGTGGTTTTCCATTTGTATTAGCCCCTATAAATTTATTTTTATCCAGAAAGAAAAATGTCATCAGCAATTCGCTTTTTGATGAAGATAAGCCGATAGGTTGTCCAACTTCTATTTCTTCGCCGGGTCTAACAAATATATCCTTCATATTTTGATAAAAAGCAAAACTACAATCGGCATGATATACTAACAACACTTCTATATTCTCTAAATCTAGTTCATTGTTTCTTAAACCTTGATTTTGTTTAATACACACTACACCACTTCTAACAGCATAAATTGTATCGGCAAGTTTTACTTTAAAAAGATAAGTTATAAAAGGTTTCTTGGCATCAATCACATAACACGTACTATCGCCTGCTTTTATCGGTAAGGAATAGATAAAATCGGGATTTAAGTTTTCAGGAAAATACCCTTTGTACGTTTTAAAACTTGACTGCATAAATGTAGGGTCGTTTTTATACTTTGCTGCTTGATCGAAAGGCACTCTAACTAAATTATTTTTTCCGGGAAACACTCTCATTTCTTTATTTCTACTGGAAACTAAATAATAATCACAATAATCGGAATTGTAATAATTTAGTTCAACATATTCTCCTACTTTTTCCCACTTACTTTGTACCGGAGACATAGCATTTTGTTGCCCAAACACTTGTGAAACAACCCATAAAAACGAAAACAATAATAAATATACTTTCTTCATATTTGTATTTTTTTAAAATAAACGCAAATATAAAGAATATTATTTAATCGCTACTTAAAACAGATTTTTAGTTTTAATTTTATTTTTGTATTATTCCATTTATCTCATCTAAAATAACTTGAATATCATCCTGACACATACCACAAACAGTGCCTGCCGTAGTTTCCTCTCCCACCTGTTCTACGGTAGTGAGTTCTTTTCCCTTAATAGCTTTAACGATTTCACTTTTGTAAATTTCGTTACACGTACATATTAGTATATCGTCTTGATTATGCATATACTTACTTTTTAGTTTAACCCAAATAGTTCCATATCTTGCTCTACGGTACTAATGGTTTTTACAGCAAATTTCTGTTGAACTAGCGCCAATAAATTTGGAGTTAACCAAGCCGGTAAGGTAGGACCGATATGGGTATTTCTCACGCCTAAATACAACAAGGCCAAATGTACAATAACGGCCTTTTGCTCGTACCAAGCAATATTAAATACAATAGGTAACTTATTAATATCGTCTAACTGTAATACTTCTTTTAGCTTCAAAGCTACTACTGCCCACGAATAACTATCGTTACATTGCCCTGCATCCAACACACGAGGAATACCTCCGATATCCCCTAATTGCAATTTATTGTAGCGATACTTAGCACAACCCGAAGTTAAAATAACTGTATCTTTAGGTAATTGCTTTGCAAATTCGGTATAATACTCGCGCGATTTTTGGCGAGCATCACAACCGGACATTACCACCATTTTTTTAATAGCTCCGGAATTTACGGCATCCAATATTTTATCGGCAAGCGAGAGTACTTGGTTATGCGCAAATCCTATGGTAATTTTACCCTGTTCGATAGCTGTTGGTGGCGAACAAGTTTTGGCTAATGCAATGAGTTCTGAAAAATCTTTTTGTCCGTTAGGCAATATTTTCTCTATCCGTTTCCATTCGGGCATACCCGTAGCACCGGTTGTAAAAACACGGTGGTTATACGATGTTGAATTACGAGGAGGCACCAAACAGTTGGTGGTAAAAAGTATGGGACCGTTAAACGATTCAAACTCTTCTAACTGCTTATGCCAAGCATTTCCATAATTACCAACCAAGTGCTTGTATTTTTTAAATTTAGGATAGGCATTTGCCGGTAACATTTCCGAATGTGTATATACATCTACTCCGCTTCCCTCTGTTTGCATCAACAATTGCTCTAAATCATTTAAATCGTGACCACTAATTAAGATACCCAGATTATTACCGACCCCAATATTTACCTGTGTAATTTCAGGATTCCCAAAAGCACTCGTATTTGCCTTATCGAGCAAAGCCATTACTTTTACACCATATTCGCCTGTTCGAACCAGCCAGTTAAGAGCTTCGTCTAAAGAAAGTGGTTGCGAAATCATAATTAAAGTCTGCTCAGTAAAATCGAAAATATCCTGTTCCTCAAAACCAAGATTAAATGCATGCTCTGCATAAGCAGCCATGCCTTTTAAACCGTATAACACATATTGTTTTAGGCCTCTAATATCTTCATCCGAATCTAATAATAATGTGCCAATTTCAGTAGCCTTATCATAGTAATCACTTTCAGAAGAAGGTTGCCAAATTAGAGATGGGTGCTTTACACTTAGCGATAATTTTTGATTCAATTCATCGCGATACCGAAGCGTTTCTTTTACTGCTTTAAGAATTAGCTTTTCATCAAAATTAGCATTGGTAATAGTCATAAACAGATTATTGACAATATGCTTACTCTGCATATTGGTGTCAATACCTTGTTTACGAGCCTCAACCGTAAGATATGCAAGCCCTTGAGAAGCAAACAACAACAAATCTTGCAGATTAGCTGTTTCCTCCGTTTTACCACATACCCCTTTAATTGTACAAGCTGTATTTTTAGCTGTTTCCTGACATTGGTTACAAAACATACTCATATTTTTCTTCTTTTAATAATTTTATTTTTCTTTGATCATGGTAAGCAACATCTTAAACTGCTCGGTTGCTTTCAATGCATGAGAAATATTGGCCGGCATGATTATGCTCTCACCGGCTTTTACCTGATATGGCTTACCTCCTATACGGATTTCAGCTTCTCCATCCAAAATTTGCACCATAGCATCAAAAGGAGCCGTATGTTCACTTAAACCTTCGCCTTTATCAAAAGCAAAAAGCGTTACATTACCCGTATCTTTTTTAATAATTTGTTTGCTAACTACCGA
>JAFGVL010000069.1 GCA_016938015.1 Paludibacteraceae bacterium | reverse complement strand
GGCTTTGTAGCTTCGGAAATACAAAGAGACCCAACTGCCATTATCGCTTTTATCAAACAAAAATCGGAGGTAATAAATTTCAGTTCCGTACGTGAACAAATAGACCGCGAAGTGGCCGAAGGGAAAATAAGACCTTTTCAAATTTCGCAACTGGTACTTTGTGTTGCCGGATTATGCATTTTTCCATTTATATGCCGCCCTTTATTAGATACGTTTTTACTTACCGAAAAACCTGAAACTTTTGAAGAATTTATTAACGATCGAAAACAAGTGGTGAGCGATATGATTACACAATGGCTCAAAAATAACTAGTAACAATTTTAAGATACAATAGAAAATAGAATGGATTATAACTTTTTAAAAATTGGTGTTGATGTTGGTTCTACTACTGCAAAAGTAGTGGCGCTCGACGAGAATAATAATGTTGTTTACAAATCGTATCGCCGACATTATACCCGATTAGTTGAAACAATTACCGAAATTTTACAAGAACTTACCGAAGAAGTAGGCGATGTAGAATTAAACATCTGCATGACCGGATCGGGAGCCATGGGCATGACTGAACGAATGGGCATTCAATTTGTACAAGAAGTAATTGCCGTTACCAAATCACTAAAAACATTTTACCCACAAGCCAAAACACTTATCGACATAGGTGGCGAAGATGCTAAATTAGTCTTGTTGGAAGAAGGAAAATCGCCCGACATTCGGATGAACGGTAACTGTGCCGGAGGTACCGGTTCTTTTATCGACCAAATGGCCACTTTATTAAATAAAAGTATTGAAGAATTAGACCTTTTGGCTCAAAAAAGCACTACCATATATCCAATAGCATCGCGCTGTGGTGTTTTTGCCAAAACGGATGTTCAAAACCTTATTGCACGAAAAATTAATGCCTCCGACATTTCAGCTTCCATTTTTCATGCCATGGCTTTGCAAACAGTAAACTCCTTAGCCAGAGGATACGAAATGAAACCTCAAGTAGTATTTTGTGGTGGACCAATGACCTATATCAAATCGCTTCAACAAGCTTTTATCCAATTATTAAAACTCAAAGAGGGCGATTACGCTATGCCTCCCAACGCACAACTTTTTACCGCTTTGGGTGCTGCTTTATCTGCAAAAAAAGAAAATAATTTGGTTCAAACAAGCCAATTTATTCAACAATTGCAACACTATTCGTCTAACTTACAAATGACGAATACTCATTTAGAACCTTTGTTTTCAACCAACAATACCCTAACTAATTGGAATCAAAAAAGACATATCATCCAAATTCCCGAAAAAGAATGTGCACCTATTCAAGAAGCGTATATAGGTATCGATTCGGGTTCTACTACTACAAAAATTGTAGTAACCGATACCGAAGCCTCCATTTTGTACTCGTATTATGCCAATAACGAAGGCAATCCACTTAAAACAGCAGTTAAAGGGTTGATGTTGTTTCAGCAACAACTACAAGAAAAAGGATGTAAGCTTAAAGTACTGGGAACTGCCGTAACTGGCTACGGTGAAGATTTATTGCACTCGGCACTCAACATGGATAATGGCATTGTAGAAACAATTGCTCATTATATGGCGGCAAAAAAAATTGATCCTCACGTTTCGTTTGTGTTAGATATTGGCGGACAGGATATCAAAGCTATTTTTGCCCAAAACGAAACCATTACGGATATTGAAATAAACGAAGCTTGCTCTTCGGGTTGTGGTTCTTTTATTGAAGGGTTTGCCAAAAATTTAGGTTACTCGCCTCAACAGTTTTCCGAATTGGCTTGCCAATCTGCTACTCCCTGCGATTTAGGTTCTCGTTGTACCGTTTTTATGAACTCTAAAGTGCGACAATCTATAAAAGATGGTGCTTCAATCGAAGATTTATCAGCCGGTTTAGCCTATTCGGTAGTAAAAAACTGTTTGTTTAAAGTACTGAATTTAGAACACCTAAAAGACATTGGAGATAACATTGTTGTACAAGGCGGTACTTTTAAAAACAACGCTGTTTTTCGTGCCTTGGAAATGCTTTCGGGAAAAACTGTGAGCTCGTCAAACAAACCCGAACTAATGGGAGCATACGGAGCAGCACTATATGCCATAACTAAAAAAACTGCAGCTGCATCTTCGTTTATCGGATTAGAAAATTTGGATTCAATAGCAAATTACGAAACTACCTTTACTTTTTGTAAAGCATGCACCAACAATTGCCAAGTAAGTGTTTTTCATTTTCCTAACGGAAAAAAATGCTATTCGGGCAACAAGTGCGAAAAAGTATTTACCAATAATCCCGAAAAACAAGAACGTGGTGAAAATATATACGAGTTTAAACGAAATACAATATTTAATTGCGCCCCCCCAATAAAAGATGGAGGATTAAGAATTGGTATACCACGCATTTTAACTATTTACGAAAACTTCCCTTTCTGGGAAAATCTATTCCGACATTCCGGTTTTGAAGTAGTTCTTTCGAACGAAAGTACCACCAAATTATACGAAAAAGGTTCGGGCACCATCATGTCGGACAATATTTGTTTTCCGGCAAAGCTCTCGCACGGACATATTATTGATTTAGCCGAGCAGGGAGTAGACCGTATTTTTTATCCCTTTATATTGTTTGAAAAAGAAGAATTTAACCAAGCTCACAATTGTTATAACTGCCCCATTGTTACAGCCTATTCTGAAGTACTGCAAAATATTAAAACAGGCATACCGTTAGATTCTCCGGCCTTTTCGTTTAAAGACGAAAAACTGTTGAAAAAAGCTTGTGTAAACTACCTCACATCGCTCTCAGTAAAAAAACGTGTTGCCGAAAAAGCCTTCGAAATAGCACAACAGGCGCAACTAAACCACAAAGAAGCTATAAAAAATAAAAACTTAGAAATACTTGCACACGCTAAACAACAACAAATTCCGATTATATTATTAGTAGGGCATCCTTACCATACCGATCCACTAATTCACCAAAAAATGTCCGATATCCTTTCCGACTTGGGCGTTTGTGTGATTAACGAAGAGGTGAGTGCAGAAAAAGAATGTGAATCGTTCCGTACCGAATATTTCACTATTTCGCAATGGGCATATCCTAACCGTATTTTACATGCTGCCAACTGGGCTGTAAATCAAGATATCCCTATTCATTTTGTACAAATGAACTCCTTTGGTTGTGGGCCCGATGCTATTATTGTAGATGAGGTAAAAGATATTTTAAAACGGAACAATAAATCGTATACCCTTATTCGTATCGACGAAATAGCTAGTACCGGTTCTATAAAATTACGCTTACGCTCATTGGTAGAGTCTATCAAACTAAAAGACTTTACCGAGCAAGAAAAGAAACCTTTTGTTACTACCCGACCATTTGAAACAAACGATAAAAAGAAAACTATTTTAGCTCCTTGGTTTGGCGACTTTTATTCGCCTTACGTACCGGTAATTTTCGAACAATTGGGTTACCACTTGGTAAACCTGCCAAAATCGTCGAAACACTCGCTCGATACCGCATTAAAAGTAATGAACAATGAAATTTGCTATCCGGCACTTTTGGTTGTGGGCGACATTATTTCGGCCATACAAAGTGGCAATTACGATTTAGAAAATACCGTAGTTGCCATTACCCAAACAGGCGGACAGTGTAGAGCCACCAACTATATTGCCATGATAAAACGAAGCCTGGTAAATGCAGGGTACGAAAACATCCCTGTAATAGCAATTACTACAGGCGGAGGCACTATTAACAACCAACCGGGCTTTGAGTTCGACTTTAAAAAAGTACTGTTTACCGTGTTTCATTGCATGTTTTTTAGCGATGCGTTGTCGCGCTTGTATTATGCCACTATAAGCCGAGAGTTAGTTGCCGGACAAACAGCAGCTTTGCGCGACAAATACCTTGAAAAATCCATTGCCCTATTACGCGAAAAGAAACACAAACAACTAAAAGAGTTGCTCAAAGAAGCGGTTGCCGAATTTAACGCAATTCCTTGCACCGACAAAGAAGTGCAGGTTATTGGTATTATTGGCGAAATTTACGTTAAATACAATTCCTTTGGCAACTATGGCATAGTAGATTGGTTGCTCGAACAAGGAGTTGAGGTATCTATCCCTCCCATCACTAATTTCTTTATGCAAACTTTTATCAATGCCGAAACTAAAAGAGAACAACACATAGAAGCAAAAGGTAGGTGGAACGGTCTCTCAAAACTGATGGAAATTACTATCAATAAATACATAGACAGGTACGAAAAAGTGTTGACCAAGTTTGTACGCTACCGTCCGGCAGAGAACGTGCGTGAAGAAGCCGAATTAGCCTCAAAAACAGTAAATTTATTAAATCAATACGGCGAAGGCTGGCTTATTCCGGGCGAAATTGCCGGCTATGCCAAACAAGGCATTAAAGATATAGTGTGCATACAACCTTTTGGTTGTATAGCCAACCATGTTGTTGGTAAAGGAATTGAGAAAAAAATTAAAAAAGAATTTCCCGACATCAACCTACTCTTTCTCGACTTTGATTACGGCACCAGCGAAGTAAATGTACATAACCGCTTACATTTTATGTTGATGGATAAAGAAGAAGAAAAATTGAAATAAAATATTTTATGGTTTCAAACTACACCTCAAAAGTATACATACTTTTGAGGTGTAGTTCTTTTCATGATAACTTTTTTACACCACCAACTACTTATAAAACTCCTATTGTTTATTAGAAAACAATAAAAATATTTTAGAATTAGAAAGATTACATAACAATGTTTCTAATTCCAAATAAATGTTAATTACCCCCCCCCTAAAAAGTTAATATACTTTAAGATATTAACTAATTTAAACTCACATATTCTACTTGTTTATATATTCGCAAACTAAAAAGATTAATATATAACAATATAGTGGAAATAACCGAAAATCCCTAAAAAAAAGTAGGTATAAATAAAACGTAATCTAAAAAATGAAAAAACTCTTTATTCTTACTGTCTTTTTGGCATTAATTTCTCAAATAACGAATGCTCAATCCACAAGACGCTCTGACCGAAAAATTATTGAAATTAAAAAAATTATTACCATTAGTCCTACACAGGAAGAAATCATTAGGCAAGCATATGAAGCCTATAGTGTTCGCAATGACAGTATCCTTTACCAAGTGCAAGACCCATTACAAGCTGCCTATTTAAAGAGAAAATCGGAAAAAAACTATAATCAATTATTTATGGCTACTTTAACTGAGAGTCAAAAAAACACCTATATACAAATTACCAGCACACCGGAAGTGGCAGAAAAAGCAGCTGCTAAAGTGGCTGTTTTAAAAGAAACCGGAGGATATACAGATGCTCAATTAGATTCGGCACAAACCGAAATATTCAACTATTTAATGTTAGAAAAGAAAGTATATGCCAAAGAAAAATATAACTACCACAAGCAAAAAGAAAATATTGGACAGTTGAAAAAACTACAACCTTCTCGTTTAAAACAGGCTAATGCAAGACAGAAACTACATGCCGAAGGATTAATGGAAAAAGGGAAAATACATTGGTAAAAGAAAATTTACTAGTGAGCCATAAATAATGATGATATATACCTCAATCTAAAAATTATATTCATAATATGAAAAGAACACTATATTTACTAATACTCGTCAGTCTTTTTTCAATAAAAAGTTACTCCACGGAGAAAAAAATTATGGCAGTGCCCATTATAGGACCTGCCGTTACAGACAACGACACAGTTGCTATTTCAAATAGTTTTGAAGAACAAACCTATCTACAAGCTATGCGTTACTTAAATGGCATAAATACAGATGTAGATTATTCCAAAGCCTTAGTTCGCTTTGCCTATTTAGCTAAATTAGGAGATCCACGTTCAATCAACAGCTTAGCAGGAATGATTAGTCAAGGGTTGGGCATACCACAAAACGAAGCAAAAGCACGAGAGTTATATGAGCAAGCGTCCTTGTTAGGTTATGGCAAGGCATCCTATAACTTGGCTATGATGTACAAAACAGGCAAAGGTGGAGATCAAGATTTTCTAAAAGCTGCGGAATACGCTCAAACAGCCCTCCAGCAAGGCTACAATCAAGCTTTATATATGCTTGGATACCTAAATTACAAAGGTTTTGGTGTAAATCAGAATTACAATTTAGCTGTAGAGTACTTTACCAAAGGAGCTGAGCTCAAACAAGCTTCAAGCACCTATTTTTTGGGACTTTGTTACTTAGGAGGTTACGGTGTTGAAAAAAATATAACTATGGGCAAAAAGCTTGTAGAAAAAGCTGCCATATTAGGAAACGATCATGCAGTAGACTTTATCTTGGAAAAACGAGATGAAAAATACGAACAGCCACTCAAAAACGACAAAGAAGGAAACCCTTATCCTCATTATCGAAGAATATCTAAAAATGATAGTTTCAGGTTAGAAAACTTTGAAGGAAATTGGACAGGAAAAATCCTGCGTTACGATTTTAGTGGAAAACAAGTAATAGAAGAGCGACTCCTAAAATTGAATTTTTCTATAGATAAAGATGGACAGTTAAGCGGACAATGGGAGCAAAACGATAGCATTATAATTAGCGTAAAGGGAGAAAAAAAAGAAGGCTTCTTTCAACTTGAAGATATGCAGTACTTGCAAAGTTGGAATCGTATATGGAAAATGCAAACGCTTGCTTTTCAAGCAGAAACTATTGGAAAGGATACCGTGCTTTATGCCGAACTGATACAATTTTGCCCACAAATTATGGAGCCTTCGGCACCTTTAATGTTGGAATTAAAAAGAGCAAAGAATATGGAAGGAAATCAAAAAGATAAAAAACAAGAACCTCCTGTAATAAAAAAGATTAAAGTTTTTCCTAACCCATTTGATAATTCAATTAACTTACAAATAAGCCTAATCAAAGAAACGGATGCAACAATAACTATTTGCGACATTTCAGGTAAAACACTACTAAGAGAAACACATAAATTTGTTGTGGGCGAACAAACCCGTATAATTAACACAACCGATTTACCCTCAGGCTCCTACTCATTTAGTGTGAAAGGAGACGGAATTAACCAAAACACAGTATTAATTAAAAAATAAGAATAAAAAATGAAAATAAAAAAAATCATATTATTTTTACTGTTGTTTATAGGGTTAAACATTAGTTATTCTCCACAAGTAGGCTACAATCTAAGTGCGGGCACTGAAGCTTTCGGCTGTGAGGAAGATGACGACAGTTGGTGGGATGAGGTAGACGCTTTAATTGAGAGTGGCGATATAGAATACAACGAATGGAGCTCTACCGAAGATTTCTTTACATTTGCCGACCCCGAAGTACTCGAAGATGTGTTTGAATCATTAGGCGATTTAGGTTTTGATGAAGAACATATATCTTCCTTATTATCTGATTATAGTGATGAATTAAACTCGAATATGATTGATCAATCAGCTCTTTTATCAGCGTATAATGAGGGTGTTGATTATCGTCTTGAAAGAATTGCAAGAGAATATTCTGTTTCAAATCAGGAAGTGGAATATACAAATATTTATGGTCCCCTTTATGGTGATGGTTATAGAAATATTATTGGTCGGGAGCCTGTAAATAAACCAGGAAATGAAGATACCAACTATAACGGAATAAAAGATAAAGCAGAAGATTTAAATGGAAATGGAATTAACGATTTCGCTGAAGATTTAAATGGAAATTTAATACCGGATAAAGAGGAATACTCTGCCCAAAACGGTGGAAACAACCAAAATAATGGTGAAGAGAATAACGATATTAGCAATTCCGAACCATATGACCCCAACGAGTTTGAGGGAGATGAACCTGATAGTAGCGAAGGTTCTACTAGAAACTTAGGGGGGGAATACCCCGTGAGAGAAACGCCTATTAACTTGCCTACCGATGCCGAAAAAAATGCCTATATAAAGACTATTGTTGAAGATATGACCGAAAAATTACAGGAAAAACTAGGAGATGATTTTGTTCCTTTTCCTGCTACTTTTTATATGAAAACAAATAAATCCGGTTATGCTGTAACTGAAAATCAAAGAATTGGTATCAAAGATAAATTTTTTCAATTATCCGACGGTATGCAAAAAGCAACGATTTATCACGAATACATTCATTATTATAATGAAAGAAAGGGTATAAATACTATGCGCTATAGTAAAGATAAAGAGGGTAATCAAATTATATATTTTTTCGAAACAGCGTTTACGCACAATTCACCTGCTTACGAACATTCACAAGAAATCAAAAATTATCTAGAACGGGTTTTTTCGGAAGATTATAAAAAAGGATATTACTCAGGCACATATGAGGCAGAAAAAGAAAAATTTATGAGGCAGTATTCTCCAAGAGAGGTTTCTAATTACACTTATAGACCTTCAAATTATTATCAAGATGAGATTGCAGCGTATAATGCTCATCTTCAAGGGATAGAAAATGGTTGGTACACGTTGTCTGAAACAGAAATCTTAGAAACAAAATATAAAATTGAACAATTTGAAATGGCTCGTGAAAATGCTCTACAATACGAACAAATCAACAATATTGCTCCATCCGGATATCCTAACCCATAAAATTAAGACCCTATGAATACTCAAAAAATAACAATACTATTAATTTCACTTATTATTTGTGGAATTGTTAAGTCACAATCAGAAGACAGCCTTTCTTTAAAATTGGTAGTATCTACCGACTTGTTTGCTAAAGAATCCAAGTTATTAATCAAAAACAATCATTCAACGCCAATTACTATGCGGTTTTATATTGATCATTCGAGAGATCTTGGCGGACCTGAACCTCATCTGGAAACTTTTTTATTCTTAAAAACATTGAATATCAGCACAAATGAAGTTGAAACAATGGATTATCCATTGTTTTTCGAAAATCGCAGAGTTTTTGTAATTAAGCCTGATTCTGTATTTGAGATACCCGTTTATTTAACATATCAAGATATTGATGTTACTAAATACAAAATTTTGGATTTTTATGCTAACTTATTGTATTATACTCAAACTGAATTAGAAACGAAAGATCACTCTCGTTATTTTGGGCACCCGGTCCGCCCAATCGAAATTGAGTTACTTGGCACAACTACCCCCTGTTGTACACCTCAACCCGGTGGTACCCTTACGGTTGAGGAGGCAAAAAAGAAGAAGATAGTAAATGAAGAATTTTTGTCGTTGGATGGTTGTTATGATAATAGACTTGCTTATGGTGATAGTGCAAATCATGTTGACACCACCAAAATAAGCACCTTATTTTATTTGGCAAAAAATAGTTTTAATACTTGGTCGCTTATGCTTAGAGACCAATACGAGATTTACCCTAATAGCGCTAGTCTTGTTGCCAGATATTCAAAATATCCGCTTAAAATAGGTGTAGCTAATTTTAAAAATTATTACAAAGGGTTATCTCCTTCAGCAACACAAAGTTTTCAAACAGTACCATTATCTCCCTATGGGCATTATAAATTTACTGCTCCCTCCGGTTACGATTTTTATAGTTCAATGAAGAACTATTATAGTAACTATTCACAATTATTAAACGAAGCTTATTTTGTTGCCTATGATGGTTCTGTATATTGCATTTTTATTTCTAACAAAAATTTATGCAATGCAAACTTACATTACTTAAACAATAGCTTTTTTTATTCTAAAACCTTGGAACAGCTTTCTATAAGGTGGGGGTTTTTAGATGGTGGGCGTATGCAGGATGAGTTTTTGGATGCTTTTATACGCCTTTACGATGAGGGGAGTCATTTTAGCAAAGAAGATGCCTATAATGCAGCATTTGCTTATATAATGGAAGGTCGTGGTGCAGAATTATACCGTAGAGCTCCAAACGAAACGGAGTTTAAATGCTACAATACTACACCCTTGTACGAAGCAGGCTCGAACAAAATAAGCGGTTTCAATGCAACAATTAAATAAAAGAAACTCTAAGAGAGGTAAGTTTTCTCATTAATAAACGTATAAAAATGAAACAACTAATTTTATCAATATCTTTTTTTCTATCGGTTATTTGCATGGCACAAGACGCCGCACAACTCAAAACCCAATTTGTAACAAATAAAGCCAACTACATAGGCAAAACAGTAGCCGAATTGCTGCAGGTTTGGCCGTTGCCAGTAAACTCATTTGTGGTAGTACCCAACTACAATAATCCCGATTACGGTAATGAGTTCCGATTTTCTAACCAAGATTTAAATTCTACTTCGGGCATAATTCGTGCTAATGCCGAAATTGGAAGTGGTAAGTTGTATTTGTTGTATGTAAAATTTTCTCCACAACTAAAATACCCCACCACAGGTTTTATAAAGGATAATAAGGGTAAAGCACTTACAACCAATCAGTATGCTGAATTCAGTAAATACAAGGTAGAGGATATAGCCTTTAGCGTATTTCCACGATAAGTTCTTAAAAGCTAATTATTATTCAATCATAAAAAGAAAAACATAAATAAAAAAAGGAGCCGTTCAAAAATTTGAACGGCTCCTTATACACTAAATAAACACAAAATTCAGTTGCAACTAATTTAATTCCAGTTGCATATTATTTTCTTCGGCAATTCGACGCATATTAAGTACTGCATAACGCATTCTGCCTAAAGCGGTATTGATACTAACACCTGTTTTTTCGGCAATTTCTTTAAAACTTAAATCTTCGTAGTAACGCATACGTATTACCTCTTGTTGAGTGTTTGGTAAAAAATCTACCAAACGAGCTACATCGCACATTACTTGTTCGCGCACCATGTAATCTTCAATATTTTTATCACTTAAATGTGTGGTATTAAATACATCAAAATCAGCATTATCGCTCGAAGAAGTGTTTTCGTTTTGTGCACGACGAAAATAATCAATGATTAAATTATGGGCAATACGATTAATCCAACCCAAAAACTTACCACTTTCAACATACCTTCCTTGTTTAATGGTAGTGATAGCTTTGATAAATGTTTCCTGAAAAACATCTTCACAAATATCTTTATTTCTTACAATAAAATAGATGTAGGAATAAACGCGACTTTTGTATCGATTCAGAAGAGTTTCGAAAGCGTTATTGTTTCCATCTGCGTACAACTTAACCAATTCTTCATCGGTTAAAAACAGTTCGTTTTTCATTACTTTGTAGTTAAAAAATCAAAGTAGTGTTGTACTATAGGCAGTGGTTTTAAAGTTTCAAATGTTAATTTTTGCAATAATTTGTTATACAAAAATAACAACTAAAACAATATATGCAAGTCTTTTTTTCGTTTTTAACAATTAAAAAAAAGAATTATTGCAAAATCATTTAAAAAGAAATGTATAAAAGTATTTTATACACTTGATTTACAACTGTTCAAAATAGTGATACAATAAAAACCGTTTAAATTAGAAAGGATAGCCAATAGCAAAATGGAAAGCTGTATCCTCCCATGTAATTGGAATACGCCATTGGTAGGAGCGTGTTTGTGTGGGGTCGTAAAGTTTTACGCCCATATCAATTCGAAATAAAAAGAAGGTAAAATCAAAGCGTAACCCTAATCCGTACGAATACGCTAACTGTTTATAAAACTCTGTCGGACAAAACGATCCACCTTGCTGAGAAGAATAATCTTTAATGGTCCAAATATTACCACCATCAATAAAAGCGGCTCCTTCGAGCAACCAAAAAAGCTTGAAGCGGTATTCAAAATTCAAATCGAGTTTAATATCGCCCGATTGCATAAAGTCTAATCCCGGATTTACACTTTTATATAGCCCCGGACCTAAAGTACGCACCGACCAACCGCGAACGCTGTTAGCTCCTCCTGCAAAAAATCGTTTCTCGAAAGGCACCACATCATCATTGCCATAAGGATAAGCTAAACCCACATTAAAGCGATATACAAATTTGTTTCGGCTGTTAACAATTCTATTATAAGCATAATCGAAATCGGCCTTTGCATATTGCGAAAAACGTATATTGCCAATTTTATAAGCGCCGTCTTCTTTGGCTACATTTAAAAGCGAACAAATACCCGAAAGCGTATTTCCGGCAGTTTCTATAGAACCTTTATACGCATAAAAATTGGCAAAAGGCTTGTTGCTGCGTTGTGATGTTTTAAAATAATTAAACCCTGTACGTACTATAAAGTGGTCTTCATAACTATACCTGATAATAGAGGCAACATCTAAATACGTAGATTTAAATTTATCGGACATACTAGGCAAATATACGTAATTAGCATCTACCAAATCGAACACATACCGCTCGTTGTTAGTAGAACCGGTAACCCAAATATAACGCAAAGCAGTACCTCCAATTATACGAGTGTACCACGGATTAGTTTGAAAATTATACGATACCGACAACTCAGTGTTTGAACGAATGCGGCGTTTGATATTATCACTTAAAAAAGGGAACATAAATTTAGGGAAACGCACAGACACCTCTCCGCCTAAATCTAACGAATTATTTGAAAGCAAATCGGTTAAATCACCCATTGGCTGATAAGCAGTACGAAGTTTTATGTTTAATTGTTCAGAGCCCTTAAAAAGATTTCGGTGATGGTAAGTAGTATTAATAGCAGCCCCTATGTCGCCATCGGTATTGGTTCCCTCAACTTCCAGCGAAAATCCTTGTATTTTGTTGGGAGAAATAAGAATAAAACAATCCAACATTCCGGCTTCACGTTCGCGAAAAGAAATATTTACATATTTAGCTATGCCTAAACCATTTAAAGCTACGTAAGTTTTTTCCACATCTTTTTCGTCGTAGTAATTACCCGGAATAATAAATGTTTTTTCGGTTAATAGAGATGGCCGGATGTGTTTTTTTTGGTTGTAATAAAATTTATAATTAGCGTATAACACAGTATCGGTAATTTGTTCCGAAAAACGTAATTCGGGGTTATACCATGGAATGAACGAAACCGAACGAATTTTTAACCGCTTGTGCACAGATTTTTCTATAGTTCCATCGGCTCTGCTTTGTAGCATTGGTCGGGCTTTGAGGGTAATATTTACTTGGTTGGCATTTAACGAGCTATCGGCTTCTATGTACAAATAATCTTTATTAAAATAATAAAAGCCACTACGCTTTAATAAGCTTTCAATGCGCTGTCTTTCGGCCATTAGCACATCTACATCAAAACGTGCTTGTCTTTTTATTAATGAATTGATAGTATCCCCGTAAATAATGCCGCGAATACTATCATCTTCGATATTATAGTTGATATTATTAATTAAATAAGGAGCATTGCCTTTTACAAAATAAGTAAGGTTGGCTTTTTTCTTATGCAAACCCATGTGCACTTTTACTTCGGAATTGATAAAGCCTTTGTTTGAAAGCTGTTTTTGCATTTCAACCCGTGTACGCTCGGTTTCTTCGTTATTTAAAATAACAGGAGGCTCGCCCATTTTTCGCCACATTTTATTGTACCATTTTGTACTGTCGAAACCGGATATGTTATATACCCGAAGCTGAAGACGATAAGTGCCAAAAATACCGGGATTAGGTTTTTGCCGCAAATAAGGCGTTAGTTGTTCTTTTCCAATATCCTCAATATCGGAAACAATTTGCACTTTATTAAGCAAATAACTATTTTGAGGAACAAACTTAGACAAACTACAAGAAGAAAGCAGCACGCTAATAAGTGCTACAAAAATCGTATAGATAAATTTCATTTTGTCTGTCTTCATTGTTTATAAGAAAAGTTGCTGTATATTTCCCTGCAAATATAGTTGTTTCATCCGAATAAAAATTAATTAAGGTCGGATAGCTTGTCCCACTTTTGCGAATAATCCACATGAAGAACTTTTTGTTGAATAGTATTTTTGTTTTTCCAAAACAAGTGGATTTCACAATTTCTTTTTTAGCTTTGCTCTGCAAAAAAACCGTTTCAAACAAAACCTCTTTGCAAAAGAATAGTTTCACGTGCAAATAGTATACGATGTTAAGCAAAAATAAAATTAAAGAGCTCACACAGCTTCACTTAAAAAAATACCGCGACTTGCAAGCAGTTTTTATTGCTGAAGGCAACAAACTGGTAAGCGATTTATTACTCGTTTTTCCTTGCCAAACCATTGTAGCTACTGAAGATTGGTTGTTAACCAACAAGCCAACAGCCACAGAAATAATTGTGGCATCGGAAAGCGAATTAAAAAAAATATCCTTACAAAAAACCGTACAACAGGTTATTGCAGTTTTTAAACAACCCAATTACACCTTAGATAAAAAAGCGCTTAGCAATTCGCTTTCGTTAGCGCTTGATGACATACAAGACCCCGGTAATTTAGGCACCATATTGCGTATTGCCGATTGGTTTGGCATTGAACAAGTAATTTGCTCACTTCATTGTGCCAATGTATATAACCCCAAAACCATACAAGCAAGCATGGGAGCCATTGCTCGAGTAAAGGTTTTCAGAGTTGATTTAGCTTCTTTTTTACAAGATATTGCAACAAAAACACCCATTTACGGCACTTTTTTAGATGGTAACACTATTTACCAAGAAACACTTACTCACCACGGAATTATTGTAATGGGTAACGAAGGAAACGGCATAAGTAAAGAGCTGGAGAAATTTATTGACAAGCGTTTGTTTATACCCCATTTTCCGACAGATAGACTTACTTCCGAATCGTTAAATGTAGGAGCGGCAACGGCAGTTATTTGCGCAGAATTTCGCCGTAGGGCTTTATAATAACTTTGTTAGTGTTGCATTTTCTAAAAAGGTTAACCCAACTAAATCGAGCTCTTGCAGCAAGTACAAATTGGCCTTTTCGCCTTCCTTTATTTCGTTTTTAAACACGCTAAAAAGAGCGTTTAGTTTTTCTAAAACAGACTCCTGTTCTATAAAAGAATTGTTGGTATCCGCTAAATAAGGCAATAGCAGACCATTAAAAAAAATGGTAGAATGCGATTCTTGCTGTAAGTCGGTAAGAGAACCAATCTGCGTTATAAAACCCTGCTCATCTACTTCTACAAAACCTTTTGAAATTATACGTTGCGGATGGCAATAAACTATATGTGCGGCATATCGTTTCATGCTACTTAGTTCTGTAAGCATTATAGAAACGGTACAATTGAATGGTGTTGATAGTAACTCCCTTTTTAAATACCTTTTTATTAGGAACATCTAACACATTAATTCTCAGAGAATCTATTTTTTGTGTGGGTTTGGTTTGAATAGCTAGTTGAATAGGATTTTGTTTTTGTGTGAGCTTGAGCTGAGTGCTTTCTTTTTGCTTTGTTTTGTTGGCATAAAACACAGTAATAGTAGCTGAAACAGTACTATTTTTTTCATATTCAACAAGGTTAATGGTATAAAACAGCTTCAACAAATCGCCGCCACGAAAAGCCGTATCTTTAACTGTAAAATCCGTTTTCAGTTGCTTGGCACTAGGGATATAAAAAATATCTCTTTTTTCTATATGAACCAGTACCGAATCGATTGAATCGTTGGGTGCAATGGGTCGGTTGTATTTTCCTTGAGTAATTTGTTGGTCGAGTTGTTCTAGTTTTTGTTGCAGGTGTTGGTGTATTTTCTCATACGCTTTGGGCTTATTCATATACCATACCAACGAGCTATCGTACTGAGCCAAGGTAATACCATGTTTTTCGAGTATTTGATTGTAATAATGGGCACGCAAAGTATCGCCCACAGGAATTTTTTTGGCATTGGCTGCTCCTTCAAAAAGAAATAAATCGAGCATTACAGCTTCCATTTTTTCGTCGGAAATTACCTGTTGTGGTTTGTTTTCACATGAAAGCAACAGAGTAAAAGCAAGTAGTAAAACTACATAAACCGATGACCTCATTTAGTAGAATTTTCTTTATCCGATTCAGATTCTAAACTTCTGTTTAACTCTTTGCGAAAAAAAAGAAGTATGGTAAAAACACCTATACTAACTGCAGAATCGGCAATATTAAATACGGGCGAAAAAAACACAAAGCGATCGCCTGCCGAAGGTAAAAAACTCAGATTGGGCCACCAAGTTGGATAAGTAGTATCGATAATTGGGAAATACAACATATCCACCACTTTACCGTGTAAAAAAGAAGCATAGGGTTGTGCATTTTCGGGTTGTTCGCTCAGTAAAAAACTGGCAATATTACCCTCGCTGGCATTAAAAAGCATGCCATAAAAAGCACTGTCTATCAGGTTGCCTATGGCGCCTGCAAGCACTAATGCAATGCATATTAAATAACCAATATGAAATTTATTTTTTACCAACTTAACCAAAAATACCGAAATAGCAATTATAGCAACTATTCTAAAGAGGCTTAAAAATAGTTTACCAAAAATTTCCATCCCAAAAGCCATTCCGTTATTTTCGATAAACAGAATTTTAAACCAAGAAAAAACATCGATGCTTTGACCAATATACATATGTGTTTTTACCCAGAATTTGGAAGTTTGATCCAATACTAACACAAGAAAAACAACGGCAATAAGAAGTAAAGTTTTTTTTCGGGCAGACATACTTAATAAATTAATACAAGGTTGATGTATACAACAATTCGACAATTAGGATACAGTTACCCAATTGCCGAATGTAGTTAGTAATAGTGCTGATTATTTTCGGGCATCTTTGGCTTCAATACTCAAAGTAGCATGAGGCACTGCACGAAGACGCTCGGCAGGAATAAGCTTACCTGTTTCGGCACAAACTCCATACGATTTATTTTCGATGCGCACCAAAGCAGCTTGCAAATGCTGAATAAACTTCATTTGGCGTTGTGCCAACTTTCCGGCTTCTTCTTTACTTAAGGTAGCTGCTCCTTCTTCCAACACTTTAAATGTAGGAGAAGTATCGGTAGTATCGTTACCATCCATATTGGTTAAGCTTGCCTTTAGCAACTCATAATCACTATGAGCCTTTTCTAGTTTTTCTAATATGATAGCCTTGAACTCGGCAAGTTCGGCATCGTTGTATCTGGTTTTTTCTGACATAGTAGTGAGTTTTTAAAGGTTATACATGCTTTTTGGTTGTTCTCTAATACTTGCGAATATACGTTATTTTTACTTACGATAGTAAGCTGTTGATAATTATTATTCCTGTTTTACAGCCTATTTTATAAAGGTATTACATACAAAATGTGATTCATTACAGCAACATAAAATTGGCAAAGGCTTGTTGGTTTCAGACGCAAAAGTAGTAAATCGACCTTAACTTACAATTTATTTACACACACATTTACAACAAAATCGTCAAAATCTAATGCTGTAGGCTTACTGAGCGAGTCGGACAAAACAATCTCTCCTGCAAGCACTTGCGCAGCAATGTATTTTCCAAAACTCGCAATAACCCCGTCCATTTCGGGAGATTTTTGCACCTGCACAGCAATACGGTCGGTTATTTCAAAACCGCTCGATTTGCGTAAATTTTGTATACGATTAATCAATTCGCGCGCCAAGCCTTCTTTTTCTAACTCATCGGTAATGGTTATATCCAACGCAACCGTTAAATTTCCGTTGTTAGTTACCAACCATCCCGGAATGTCTTCAGAAATAACTTCTACGTCATCAATAACAATTTCGATGTTTTGTCCTTCGATAGTAAAATTATACTGCCCGTTTTTTTCAAAAGCAGCAATATCTTGTTGTGTAAAGGCTTGTATTTGTGCCGCTACTTGCTTCATATTTTTGCCGCATTTAGCACCTAACTTTTTAAAATCGGGTTTCATGCGTTTTACCAAAATACCACTTGAGTCGTCGACAAAGTTAATTGCTTTCACATTTACTTCGCTCAAAATAATTTCTTTTACCTTTTCAATATGTGTTTGTTGGGTTGCATCCAACACCGGAATCATAATAGTTTGAAGCGGTTGACGCACTTTAATATTTACCTTTTTGCGTAAAGCAAGGGTCATGGAAGAAATATCTTGCGCCAACTGCATCCGCTCTTCCAATGCTTTATCAATAAGGGCTTTATCAACCTTAGGGAAGAGCACCAAATGCACTGACTCAGTGGTGTTTTTAGCCGTTACCTTATTTAAATCGAGGAATAATTTATCGGCATAAAAAGGAGCAATGGGCGCCATTAGCATGGCAATTGTTTCCAAACAAGTATACAGTGTTTGGTAGGCTGCCAATTTATCGGTATCCATTTCGCCTCCCCAAAAGCGTTTTCTATTTAAACGCACATACCAGTTACTGAGGTTGTCGTTTACAAAATCGGAAATTGCACGTCCGGCACGAGTTGGCTCATAATCGTTGTAAGCCTCATCTACTTCATTAATTAAAGAATGAAGTAAGGATATAATCCAACGATCAATTTCGGGGCGTTGGGCTACAGGCACTTCGGGTTGAAAAAAATCGAACTTATCTACATTGGCATATAGCGCAAAGAACGAATAAGTATTATAAAGTGTGCCGAAAAATTTACGACGTACCTCTTCTATCCCTTCACTGTCAAATTTTAAATTATCCCAAGGCGAAGCGTTAGTTATCATATACCAACGCAAGGGGTCGGAACCGTATTTTTCGATAGTAGAAAATGGATCGACAGCATTACCCAAGCGCTTAGACATTTTATTCCCATTTTTATCCAACACCAATCCGGTAGAAATTACGCTTTTAAACGCAACACTTTCACGAATCATGGTACTAATAGCATGCAGGGTAAAAAACCATCCACGGGTTTGGTCAACTCCTTCGGAAATAAAATCGGCGGGAAATAAACCCCCTAAATCCAATGCTGACGCATTTTCGAACGGATAATGCAATTGTGCATACGGCATAGCTCCCGAGTCGAACCATACATCAATCAAATCCAATTCGCGTTTCATAGGTTGTCCTTTGGCTGATACCAACACTATTTTATCTACATACGGACGATGTAAATCTATATTTTTTGTAGCATAATTATCGGTAGAATAATTACCTGCCGTAAAATTTTTGTAGGGATTTTCTTTCATAAACCCTGCTTTCACGGCTTTGTCAATTTCCGTCATTAGTTCTTCAATGGAACCTATACAAATTTCTTCGGAGCCATCTTCGGTACGCCAAATAGGAAGTGGTGTGCCCCAATAACGAGAGCGTGACAAATTCCAATCGTTTAAGTTTTCGAGCCATTTGCCAAAACGCCCTGTTCCGGTAGATGAAGGTTTCCAGTTGATGGTTGTATTGAGTTCCATCATTTTATCGCGCACGGCGGTAGAACGAATAAACCAACTGTCTAAAGGATAATACAACACCGGTTTATCGGTACGCCAACAATGAGGATAATTGTGTGTATGTTTTTCAATTTTAAACACCTGATTGTTTTGTTTAAGCATCACACAAATATCCACATCCAAGGTAGTATCGTTTTCTTTAAGTGAAGTATCAAAAGCATTTTTTACATAACGCCCTGCATATTCTTTGTATAAATCGACCGTTACATTTGCTCTCACAAAATCGGCATCCAACTCTTCCAACTTATAAAATTTCCCTGTCATATCTACCATCGGCCTACGGTTGCCGTCTTTGTCGGTAAGCATTAAAGGCGGCACACCGTGTGCTTTGGCTACACGGTCGTCGTCTGCTCCAAAAGTAGGAGCTATATGTACAATACCGGTACCATCTTCGGTAGTTACAAAATCGCCTGTAATTACCCTAAAAGCATTATCGCCGGGATTCATCCACGGTATCAGTTGTTCGTACTGCAAACCTTCCAGCTCTTTGCCTTTACAAGTAGCCACAACGCTATAAGGTATTACTTTATCGCCCGCCTTGTATTCGTCTAAACTTAACCCGTTGGCTTTTTCGCTAAACAACGTACTTACTAAAGCTTTTGCCATAATAACGGTTTGCTTTTGCGAGGTATACGGATTGTAAGTTTTTATAACTACATAATCGATAAACGGACCCACGCAAAGTGCTGTATTAGAAGGCAAGGTCCAAGGGGTAGTAGTCCAAGCTAAAAAATAAGTTTCGCCCCATGTTGGGATGTTTAATTTTTGAATAGCAGAGTTTTTTAGCTTAAACTGCGCTACGCAAGTAGTATCTTTTACATCGCGGTAACAACCCGGCTGGTTTAACTCGTGCGAACTAAGTCCGGTTCCGGCAGCCGGCGAATACGGCTGAATGGTGTAACCTTTGTACAATAAATTTTTGTTGTACAATTGTTTGAGCAACCACCAAAGCGTTTCAATGTATTTATTATCGTAGGTAATATAGGGCTCGTTCATATCTACCCAATAACCCATTTTGCGGGTAAGGTCTTCCCACTCCTTGGTGTATTTCATCACATCTTTGCGGCAAGCGGCATTGTATTCTTCTACCGAAATTTTTTTACCAATATCTTCTTTGGTAATACCTAATGCCTTTTCTACGCCTAGTTCTACAGGTAAACCGTGAGTATCCCAACCGGCTTTTCTATTTACCTGAAACCCTTTCATGGTTTTGTACCTACAAAATATATCTTTAATGCTTCGAGCAATTACATGGTGAATTCCGGGCATACCGTTGGCAGAAGGCGGACCTTCATAAAACACAAATGAAGGAGCTCCCTCACGTAATTGTATGCTTTTATGAAACACATCTTGTTCATCCCATTTTTGTAGCATTTCTTTGTTGATATCCGACAAGTTTAAACCTTGATATTCGGTAAATTTCTTACTCATATAGCGATGCATATAATACATTATAAAAAAGGTGAGCAAAATTAAGATTAAAAATCTATTTATCAAAGTTTATTCGCAGGGAGCTAAACGTATCGGAAAAGGAAAAAAGAAAACTGATTTCAGATTCAACTAACTGAATAAAAACAAGTTGCAGCGTGCTTTTATTTTCTTCGCATAAAAAGATACAAGTTTGGCGCAACAATTGTATTTTTGTAAGCACAAAAAACGAATTATTATTTAACTCGATAAAACTAACCATTATGAAAAAACTTCGATTATTTATCAGCTTAGCATTAGTAGCTTTTGGTGCAAGCGTAGTAGCTCAAAGCGTAGTTATTGACGAAAACTTTCAAGGCTTTAAATCGCAAGGATGGAAAAAAGATACCATCTGTAACTTAAAAAAAATGGATTCGAAAGCCAATTTTAAAGTAACTCAAAGTTATGGCGACAACAAAGTAACGTATTCTTTTTTGAAATGTGCTGTTGCACCAGAGTGCGAAGCTAAAAAAACACCTATGGCAAGTGGTGTTACAGCAGGATATGTAGAGGTAAACAAAAAAGAGGGAACCTTAATTATTAGTGAACAAAAATTTATTTCCACCTTAGAAGTAGCTGCTTCAGCCACCGGCGATGTACGTGGATATGCACTATTTAAATCGGTTAAAGGCGGTCCTTGGTTAAAAGTAGGCGAATATATTGGAGCTAAAGCCGAAGGTGCCGATGCACAATATGGTTTTATAAACACTATTAACATCAACGAAAGTGATGTGTCTTTAAAATTTGTAGCCACTATGTGTGGTAAAGACGAATTAGCCCTACAAACATTCCGCATTCACAACATTAAAGCATACGGCAAATAAGCCTTAACTTTATAATACTAAACGCCTTGAAAAAATTCAAGGCGTTTTTTTTAGAGCTATTTTCCTAGAAGCTTGAAAAATTAAAATGTTAAAATCTGAAAAAATATATATAGATATCATAATTATTCGCATCTTTATAAGCTTATTTTCAGCAAGCCAAACAACAAGCTGTAAATACCCAACAAATTTTGAAACATGCTATTAGCAGGACTTGATTATTACACAAAAATTATATCGGCTCGTTTTTTTCATTCATACACCTATAATATAGCTATCGATTCTTGGAATCTTTTTAAAGAATTATGGATATATTTACTTATTGGAATAGTTTTAACCACCATTTTTCAGGCGTATATCGATAAAAAAAAAATAAGCGATTGGGTAGAGACCCACTCTCATATTTCAATACTTGGAGCAGCGGCTTTTGGCGTAGTTTCGCCTTTAGGAACGTATGTGTGCATCCCTATGGCAGGCAGTTTGTTTGTAGCAGGTACGCCTTTAGCGCCTTTAATGGCTTTTTTAATAGCCTCGCCCATACTCAACCCCACTATGTTTTTGTTAACCGTTGGGGCTTTTGGCAACGAAATGGCTTTGGTACGATTGGGTGCCGGTATTTTATTGGGTGTGTTTGGAGGCTATATATTTCATTATTTAGGAAAAAAGCTAGGCAAAACAGGAACTATTGAAAGCTCTATTGAAACAAAAGCAGTAGTTCAAAAAACATTTTTACAGAAGTTTTTTAAAGAGATAAAAGGCTCCACGCTATACATGCTGAAATATTTTTCCATCGCTATAATTATAGCAGCGGCTATAAAAAATTTGGTATCGGCAGAACAAGTAGAATGGATATTAGGAAGCGGTTCATTTATGTCGGTAGTATTTGCTGCCGGAGCAGGTATACCCTTGTACTCGTGCGGTGGTGCTGCCATACCTATTTTACAACAATTGGCAGAGTTAGGCATGACTCAAGGAGCGGTATTGTCCTTTTTTATATCCGGCCCCTCAACCCGCATATCCAACTTGATATTACTTAAATCGGTTTTTAACTGGCGTATTTTAACCCTCTATTTAAGTATTATTTTATGTGGGGCAATAGTGTTAGGATTTTTATATAATATTGTGTAATTCTTTACTTTAATTTTTTATATATGAAAATATTTTTCAACAAAACAAGTCGTTTAAAATGGACAGCAATCTCTTTGGGAGTAATTGCATTAATTGCTTGGGATATGGCTTTTCATAGCACTACAAGCATTGTAAACGGCTCGTTTAGAGCAGACAATCTTTTTACAGAACAGGGAACTGCCCCTGCAACTTCGGTAGCTGTAATTGCTTCTGATAATGTATCGCTAGCAGACCCTGTATCACAAACTTCTACATTAACACAAATTCAAATTGAAGATATGGTTAGAACTGCCATAAATCTTGTAGGAGGTATCGGAACCTATGTTCAATCCGGAGACTCTGTGTTAATCAAACCTAATATTGTTGGAGCAAACACTTATCCTGCAGAAAACACCGAACCTATGGTTGTACTAGCCATCATGAAAATTATTCACGATGCCTATGGCGATGCTTGTACGCTCATTATAGGAGAAGGTTCTGCCAGAAGCATATCTACATTTGGAGGAACTCTGTGGGGAAATACCGATTATAATCTTGCAAATCTTGCTGCAAACACCTATCTAACAAGCAATAGTATTGAGTGGACTTATTTAGATTTAAACGATGAAGTGGCTGATGGGGCTAATGTAGTTACAGTACCTACACCTTGGAATCTTACAGAACCTTTTGGAGGATATTGTCGTATTCATAAAATATTAAGATCTCCAAATGTAAAATTTATTAATGTACCTGTTTTAAAAATGCACGAACCCGGTATTACTTGCTGTATGAAAAACCAGATTGGTATTGGTGCAGGATGGTGGTACGGATGGAATAAAATATCAGGAGGTGAAGGCCCTAAAATGATTCACCACAGCCGATTTAACGAAACGGGAAACTACAAAACATGGCAATGCGAAGAGTTAACTGACCTTTGTAGTGTTATTGACCATTTTGACTTAAATGTGGTAGATGCTACCGTATGTATGCAAACTAAAAAAACGTATTCATCAGCTGCTCAATTAATACAGTATAATACAATTGTTGCAGGACCCGACCCTGTGGCGGTAGACCATGTTTGTACCAGAATGATAGGCAGCAACCCCGACGATATTGCACACCTTACTATGGGCGATAAAATTGGCCTAGGAACTAACGACCCTGATAAAATTACTATTTTAGGAGAAAATATTGCTACCAAATATACCACACGTTTTGACAGAAGTGGAGGTTCGCCTCACTCTACCTACGGACAAGGAAACCGCACATGGTTAATTTCGAGTGCCTTTGCTAGCACAAATATGGCAAACGATTTTTTTACACCTACAACCGATGCCGCCCTTAGCCCCTATAACGGAGCTGCGGGTTGGTCTATCCCTTACTACTTTTTCGATGATAGAATCGATTTAAACAGTTACCACGAATACTCCGGCGACGAAAGTGTGATAACTTATTTATACACCAGTGTATATTCGCCCACCGCTTTAACAAACAGAGAACTTTGGATTAACTCCGAAGAAGATATTAAAGTTTGGGTGAATGGAACGCTTATTGAAAACTACAGCGGAACTCGACCAAACGGCAACTTAGTGAGTGATAAACCCCTTGTAAACTTACAAGCCGGCGAAAATACCATTATAGTAAAAGTGCTGCAAACAACAGGTTGTTACGATTTTGCCCTTAATATTTGCGATCCGGGCGAAGACGGAAACCGATGCGACAACATTAAGTTTTATATTAAAAACTACAATGAACCGGCAGCACTAAACCCTAACCCAACACTTAGCGACCCTGCCAATAAAACACAAACCGTACAACTTGGCAACGCCATTACTCCTATTAACTTTGTTTGGGGCGGAGCAGCTACCGATGTAACCGTTACCGGCCTACCTGCCGAACTGCTACCTACAAAAACAGTAGGAACAAAAACACTTAGCATCAGCGGAACGCCATCGGCATCGGGTGTTATAAACTTTACGGTAACAACCGTAGGCGGTTTGGGAGACCCCGTAGTATCTACCGGTAGCATTACGTGCATTGCCTGCTTATCGTTAGCCAAAATTAGTATTATAGGACTTACTCCCGCAGGCACCTACCGACTGGCTTTATTTAATGCCGCCGGTACTACCGAAATTAAAAGCTTAGCCAACGGTAATTTTACTGCCGGAAACAGCGATTTTATGTTTGACCGAAGCGGAATTACCAGTGGCACCTATACCTTTAAAGTACTGAATGGAGCAACTGTAATAAACTCGGGCACCATTAGCCTTCCCTAAAAAACTAAAAAGACAAACCTATATTTACAAAAAACCTTTCAAAATAAAAACTTGAAAGGTTTTTTTATACACAATTGCTTTGCTATTGAATAATAATTACTAGTTTTGTTATTCTATTAATTAGTAGCTATAAAAATGAAAGCAAGCAAAATACTTCACAACGATAAAACCCGCATTAAGTTAGATTTTGCCTACGATAAAACCGCTATCGAAAAAATAAAACAAATACCCGGCGCAACCTGGAGCAAAACCATGCAAGCCTGGCACATACCCTACAACAAAGAAGCTTTTAATCAGCTAAAAGAACTGTTTACAAGTATCGACATTGTACAAGAAACTACCAACACACCAATAGAAACAAACAGTACAAAAAACGTATTTATAGAAGTAGTAGGTAGAGTGATAGAAATTAAAATGCCTAAAAAAGAGTACGATATTGAGTTTTTGCGAAAATTTACCTACACCTACTGGAATAAACACAAGTTAGTATGGCAAATACCCAATTACAAAAACAACTTAGAACAATTGGAACATTATTTTGGAGATCGCATAGCCGAAGTAAGCTTTAAAAAATCGAGCAGCATAAACGAACAAAAACATATACACAAAAACCCCGTAAAAATAGATAGAAAAAGTTTGAGTGTGCAAACCAAACTAGAAATTGAAGCCTTACGCAATTGGATGCAACACAAACGATATAGCGAAAGTACCGTAAATACCTACTTAGAATGTTTAAGCAATTTTTTAGCCTTTTGCAGTCACAAAACCAGCATCGAAATTAATAACGACGATTTTGTAAACTACATACAAGACTATGTAATACCTTCTAAATTAAGCTATTCGTACCAAAACCAAACCATCAATGCCCTCAAACTATTTTACAGCGAAATAATAAAAAATGGTTTCGAAATAGGCAGTATTGAACGACCCCGCAGACAACACAACTTACCCAATGTATTGAGTAAAGAAGAAGTAAAGATAATAATAGAAAGCATTAAAAACAACAAGCACAAGTGCATGCTAAGTTTAATATACGCCTGCGGTTTACGCAGAAGCGAGTTGTTAAATTTAAAACCCGACCATATTGACGGCAAGCGAAAATTATTGATTATACGACAAGGCAAAGGGAAAAAAGACAGAATAATACCACTATCGGACAAAACGCTCAACATGCTTCGCGATTATTATAAAGCCGAGAAGCCTAAGCAATGGCTATTTGAAGGCACATCGGAGGAAGGACAATACTCGGCCACCAGTTTACAAGAAGTATTAAAAAAAGCTGTAATAAATGCCCACATCAACAAGCCTGTTACCTTACATTGGTTAAGGCACAGTTACGCCACGCACCTATTAGAATCGGGCACCGATTTACGGTTTATACAAGAATTGTTAGGACACAGCAGTTCGAAAACAACAGAAATATACACACACGTAAGCAATAAATATTTACAACAAATAAAATCGCCATTTGATGATTTATAACAAAAAGTTTGTTATTTTTGAAAAACTAAAAAAAGGTAAAACCGTACATATAAACTAGTTGTAAGCAATTGTAGAAAGTCGCTAATCTGACAAAGACATTTAGATTAAAAACATATATGGAAAAGGAAATTAAAACAGAAGTTCTCTATACTCCAAAAAATCTTATATATTTACTCGCATTTATATTTGGCGGTTTTTTTTTATCTGTATGTTTAATTGAGTTAATTGAACCACCCACTCCTATTCGAATTTTTATTATAGTAATTGCGGTTTCTATTGTGATTATTCCACTTCTATTTATAAAAAAAGTAAATCGACTTTTCACAAACCCTGTACTTATAAACCTTAACAACTCATCTGTAACAATAAACATATTTCATAAATCTGGGGAAATTAAAAAACAATACAATTATAAATGGACAGAAATAAGGTCTTATAGAATATCTTTTAGAGATGATAAATATACAGAACTCAAGATTTACAAAACAAATGGAAAATCTAAAAACTGGGTCTTAATAGAACACAAAACACTTGAAGAAGCAATAAAAACGGAAAGTATTCTTAAAACTTTTAATTCTTTTGTAAAAGACATAAATGAAAAAACAGTTAATGAAAATATCTATTGGAATATAGGATTCCTAAACTCGAAAACAGGTATAATTGTCTTATATTCTTTGACAATATTTTTTCTTATTGAAATTGCTATTCACATTATTTTAAGTCCTGAAAGTTCTTATGCGTCATTAATTGTTGCAATTAGTTTCATTATTCAGCTTTGGATTCAAAGAAATAATGAAAAAAAATTAGACAAGGAAATTGTTAACCTATAAAAAAACAACAGCTTACAACAACCGCTATAACACATGCGCCACAGCCTTCGGGCGGTTAGTTGTGCCAAGTGTGTTAGCGGCTGACACCTCCGGTGTCACATCGAGCGACAATCATCCTCACGGCTGATGTCACACGATGCCATAGCGGCAACCGTTACCTGCAAGCATG
>JAFGVL010000068.1 GCA_016938015.1 Paludibacteraceae bacterium | reverse complement strand
TGTTTAGGGATGGTTTTATTAGCTACCGAAATTGGTTTTTCGGCAGCACTAGGTGCTTTTGTAATGGGCTCTTTATTAGCCGAAACAGTAGAAGCCGAACGCATTGAGCACTTAACTCGTCCGGTAAAAGATTTTTTTGGAGCTATCTTTTTTGTTTCTGTAGGAATGATGATAGACCCTGCCGGCATTGCCAGCGGATGGGTTTCTATTCTAGTAATAACAGCTGTTGTTATTGTAGGACAAATCAGCTTTGGCACTTTTGGTTTGATTTTATCCGGACAGCCGCTAAAAGTATCCATTCAGTCAGGCTTTAGTTTGGCTCAAATAGGCGAATTTGCTTTTATCATTGCCACATTAGGTTTAAGTTTAAAAGTTATTGACCCCCATATATATCCTATTATTGTTGCCGTTTCGGTAATTACCACCTTTTTCACCCCGTTTTTTATAAAATCGGCTATACCGGCATACAATTATATACATAAAAAAATGCCGGTTCACTGGGCAAAAGCCATTCAGCGCTTAACGGCTCCTCCTACTCTAATAAACAGGCAAAGTGACTGGTATGAACTCTTAAAAGATTTAATTCGAGTAATGTTAGTGTATTTAGCCATTACCGTTACCATTATGTTTGTAGGGTTTATCTATCTTATACCTCTTTTACAAGAATGGCATCTGGGCATTAGTGCCAATATAGTTGGTGCTCTTATTATTATAGTGGCTATGGCTCCTTTTTTAAGAGCAATGATGATAAAACGCAACAATACCATCAAAAATTTTATTGGCAACAGAGATATTAGTATCGGACCTCTTATAACCATTATTGTTGGCCGAATTTTACTCTGCGTGTTTTTAGTCATGCTCGTGTTGGCAAAATTATTTGATTTAGGCTTTTTAATTGACGCACTGATAGCAACAGCAACCGTTGTTTTAATTCTTTTTTCGAGTTGGATAAAAAAGGGTTCCATAAATATTGAAAAACGCTTCTTAACCAACCTCACAGAGCGACAAATTCGTGAAGACAACAACAAACCCATGAAAAAAGAATTTGTTAAACACCTCTTATCCAGAGATATTCACTTGGCTGATTTCGAAGTGCAAACACATTCTCCTTTTGTAGGCAAACAATTAAAAGAGTTGCACATACGCGAAGATTATGGGGTAAATATAGTATCAATAGTGCGCGGAAACGCTCGAATACATATACCCAAAGGCAACGAAATGATTTTTCCGTACGACCGTATTGTGGTTGCCGGCACCGACCATCAAATGATGCGATTCAATTATCGTATGGAAGAATGCACTGTAAACGAAGAAAATGTAGAACAGAATGACGTTGTTTTAGAACAATTACTATTAGAAGAAAACTCCCCATTAATTGGTAAAACCATTCGTTCGTCGGAAATTAGAGAAAAATACGGATGCATGATAATAGGTATCGAACGACCACATAAGTACCTTATGAACCCCGAGTCTTCTGAAGAGTTAAAAACAAGTGATATACTTTGGCTGGTAGGCGAAAAACAAAAAATACTCCAATTAGTGGAACAGAAACAATAATTACTTTTTTGTTTCAATCGGTTTAAATAATACCTTTGTAATCCTAAAAAAACTACAACTGCGTATTTCATAAAATAATAGTCGCAAAATAAATACTTCAATGAGCATCGAACTTTCAGAACAAGAACAAATTCGCCGTCAGAGTCTTGACGAGCTTCGCAATATTGGTATAGAACCCTATCCTGCCGCCGAATATACGGTAAACGCTTTTTCGACAGATATAAAAAACACTTTTAAAGACGATGCTCCACAACGCATTGTTACAATAGCCGGACGTATTATGAGTAGGCGTATTATGGGTAAGGCTTCGTTTATGGAGTTACAAGACTCCGAAGGTCGTATGCAAGTGTATGTTAGTCGCGACGACATTGCCACCGAAACACAACCGGAAATGTACAACACCGTATTTAAACGCTTATTGGATATTGGCGATTTCATTGGCATTAAAGGCTTTGTTTTTCGTACCCAAATGGGCGAAATTTCTGTTCACGCACAAGAACTTACGGTATTAAGCAAATCGCTTCGCCCCTTACCTATTGTAAAATACAAAGACGGTGTAGCTTACGATGCATTCGAAGACCCTGAACAACGCTACCGTCAGCGCTATGTAGATTTAGTGGTAAATGAAGGCGTTAAAGATATATTTTTAAAACGCACCAAAGTATTTAATTCCATGCGTAATTTTTTCAACGAAAAAAATTATATCGAAGTTGATACGCCCGTTTTACAACCTATTCCCGGAGGAGCAACTGCTCGTCCGTTTATTACGCACCACAATGCATTAGACATTCCTTTATACTTACGTATTGCTAACGAGTTATACTTAAAACGGCTTATTGTTGGTGGATTTGAAGGCGTATACGAGTTTTCACGCAACTTCCGTAACGAGGGAATGGATCGCACGCACAATCCGGAATTTACCGCTATGGAAATTTATATTTCCTACAAAGACTATAACTGGATGATGAACTTTACCGAAGAAATGTTGGAACGTATTGCCATAGAAGTAACGGGCTCTACCGAAGTACCCATGGGCGACAAAATTATCAGCTTTAAACGTCCCTTTAAACGCATTACTATGATAGACTCTATCAAAGAATTTACAGGTATTGACATCAACGGAATGGACGAAAAACAATTACGTGAAGTATGTAAAAAATTACATATTGAAGCTGATGATACCATGGGAAAAGGCAAACTGATTGACGAAATTTTTGGCGAAAAATGCGAAGGCAATTACATACAACCAACCTTTATTACCGATTATCCTATCGAAATGTCGCCCCTATGTAAACGTCATCGCAACAACCCCGAACTTACCGAACGCTTTGAACTGATGGTAAACGGAAAAGAACTAGCCAACGCCTATTCAGAATTGAACGACCCAATCGACCAACGTGCTCGTTTCGAAGAACAGTTAAAACTATCTGAAAAAGGCGATGATGAAGCTATGTTTATCGACCAAGATTTTTTACGAGCATTAGAATA
>JAFGVL010000067.1 GCA_016938015.1 Paludibacteraceae bacterium | reverse complement strand
TAACTGTTTGTCAGACAATTAAATATACGGATTATTTCCGACATGGACAACTTTTATCTTTTATTTTCTAAATGCACTACGGGTTAAGGAATTATTTTTTTAGTTAAAAAAGCGATAGAATAAAAAATAATACTTACTTTTGCAGGGCTAATGAAAAAAGGCATGCGGCTGTGGCGTAATTGGTAGCCGCGCCAGACTTAGGATCTGGTGCCGAGAGGCGTGGGGGTTCGAGTCCCTTCAGCCGCACAAAAGGCCCTGTGGACATATTGATGGTCTTCAGGGTTTTTTAATACTTAAAGCTATGATAAAAAAAGTAATTGTTGTAGTAGGATTATTCCTTACTACGGTTGTTCAAGCTCAAATTAGTTTGGGTTTTGTTGCGGGTGTAAATATGTGTAACGAAGTAACTTCATTTAGCCTTTCGCCCAACTCTAAAGCAAACGAAATGCCTAGCCTTAAAGGCGTTGTTGTAGGGCCAACTATTGAACTGATGGTTCCTAATTATGGTATAGGTATGGAGTTGGGTACTTTTTATTCGCGCAAAGGGAGTAATTTCAGTTATGAATTGTATAACTATAGTTACGCTTTACAGTTGGATGGATACAAAGAAATGGATTATTTGGAAATGCCGCTTACACTAAAATGGAAATTTGGGCCTAAAGATTTTAAGATTTTTGTTTCCGGCGGGTATTACTGGGGGTATGCTTTTGGTGGGACGGTAGGTGTAGAAAAAGCCATCGATTTAACTACAGGCAATCAACAAAATGACTTGGTAAAAACTACTAAAATGCAATTTGGCGACGATGAGTCTAATAAATACAATTTAATAGACAGAGGGTATACCTGTGGGTTGGGCGTTCAAATTGTACGTACTATTCAGTTGTCGGTAAATTATAGTTATGCTACAAAAAGCCATGTAAACGAAAAATCGATAAAAGACTTACTACCTGAAGAAACTTACGGTTACAGTGAAACTGATTTTGGTATCAGTTCAAAACACAGTTCTTTTTCTGTACGACTTACTTATTTATTTAATTCAGGTGGTCGTTAAAAGTCAACATACAATCTTGCTTGAATGCCCCAATTTACGTTGGGGCTTTTTGTTGGCAAGAAGTCCCAACAATATTCTAAAGCCAGTATCTTAAATATATTTGCAATACCTGCACTTAGTTGTATATAGGGGTTGTTCAAAGCTTGTATATATGCAGGCAAATCCATTGCAGTGCGGTTTTTTGTTTGTAAAGTGCCGTAAGCAACTTTTATTCCTGCCGTTTCGCGTAAGTTTAGTGCGTTAATAAGTGGTATGTGATTAAAAAGCAAGCCATTGAACACGATGTTGCTGTGTAAATTTACATAGCTGTCTGTTGCATATTGGGTACTATAAGAAGGGTGAAAAGCATAACGGTTTAGTCCGTTGTTTTCGTATCCATTATATATTTCTAATAAGGGATAAGGCACTTGCCCTAAAATAGTTCCTGCTTCTAATAGGTAACGAAACTTACCTACATTGCCCAAAAGTATGGTTTGTTTGGTAGAAGCGTGTAGCTTTAAGTAGTAATTGCTTGTAAGTGTTGTATGGTAATTACCGGCTTGAACAACAAGCTGTGTTGTGGGATAAAAATTACTTAAAAAGATGCGGTGAAAAAACTCATCCAATATACGTTGCTTGTACGATAATCGAACGCCAAGAGTAAAGGTGTAATCTTGTATAAACGGTATGTTGGTAGTTGCTTGTTGAAAAGGCACAAGCAAATTGGGTAAATAGCGATTGGTAGCCAAAGCAAAATGTGTATTAACCCCTTTTAGCAATTGTTTATCGAAATATACTTCGGCATTTTTACGTTGGTTGTAAATGGTATTGTATTGTTGAAACAATAGTGTGCTAATATCTCCCAAACCATTGCCCACATAGTTTTCATGCCTAATTTGATCGTGGTAGTCAAAGTCAGTTTGATACATATTATTGTTGTAGTTAATACCCACCACTGCATAATCGGTTTTTTTAAATCGGTAGCGTATTTCTCCTCCGTATTTCCATTTTTCGTCTGTTATTCCATATCCTACATAGCCTCCAACAGTAAAGTTTTCACATAGTTTTTTACCGGTTCTTGCTCCTAGGGTAAAACGATAACCTTCTACAGAGTTGTAGCTTGATAGCAGGTTAATAGGTCCCCAATCAATAACTCCGGTATGAATATATTTATTGATAAGCATATCGGCTACGGCATTTGCAACTTTTATGGGGCGGCTGTTTTTCAAGCTGTCGAGTGCTACCGAAAAGCTATCTTGTTGGTTGGGGCTAATATTTAAGGTGGCTATAGTAGAATCAGAAAAACTAAAATTGGCTGTTTTGGTAATAAAAAAAGAACCGTTTGTGTTCTCTGTTTTTGAAGCGTGCAGGTTAACTACGGTGTACTGATTTTTAAATAGCCATTTATTATTATAAGAGCTAAAGCTTTGTGTAAACCCTAATTTTTGAATAAAATTTATATTTGCTGTGTTCGATAAATTTGCTGTGATATTAGTTAAAGCCAAGCTGGCAGAATCAATGTGCATGATTCCCTGAAAGGCTAATTCTTTTTTGTTTTTAGGTTGAAATACAACGATGTATTCTTTATTGCTTGAAGAACTGATGCTGTCTTTCAGGTAATAATTATAGGCATAATCTGCTGTTTCGGCTAAGGGACTAAGAAAGTTTTTACCAAAAAGAGAAATGTAATTATCATAAAAATTAACTTCTATCGGAAGTTTATTTGCCAGTTCTTTTAGAGAGTTATTTTCCGAAAGGAGAATGCTTTTTTGGTAGTTGTGAAGGATTGTTTTTTGACCTTTGTGTAAGCGGTAGTTATCTTCGCTTAAGTATACAGGCAAAAAGTAGCTGGAGTCTTGGGTGGTTAATAGTCCCTTTTGTAGCTGTTTAAATAATTTTTTGTTGAGGCTTTTGCTGTTAACTTGGCTTATGGCAGCAGTAGTTTTTTCTTGTACGGTAGGGGTATATTCTTTAAAAAGGAGGGGATTATTGCTTTGTTTTGCAGCTCGCACCTGTTGCATAAATTCGATAGCAGGATTACTGCCCGGAAAAACAATCAGTTCGGGTAAAACCTTTGTGTCTTCGGAAAGTTCTATGTTATACGCTCCGCTTTTGCCTGCTGCTAATTTTATAATTTTGGTTTTGTAACCCATCATCGAAACCACCAAGTGTGTTTGTGGAGTGTGGGTGCGTAGTACAAAATAACCTTCTTTATTTGTGCCGGTACCTACTTGGCTATTGTTAAAATATACCGATGCATTGTAAAGAGCTTGTTTATCATTTTTATCAATTACTTGCCCTACAATTAATAGTTCTTCTTGCCCTGACGTGAGCATTGAAAAGGCAAAAAAGAAGAGTGCAACACAATATTTAAAGTGCTTAATCAATGCCTCTTATTTTTGGGTTAATTGACATCTTTACGCAATTTCCATTCGGCATATACTTTAAAAACTTTTTCGGGCCAATAGCCATACCATGCATATCCGGTTCTTCGTTCGGGACTCACATCTTCCAGTTTGTACACTCTCTCTCCATTTCTGTTACACAAAAAAGGCTCGTTGCTTTCAAGGTCGTAAAAGCGTGCCCATATAGGTTTGGCTGTGGCATCTTCAACAACCACCAAATCAAAGGGATATTCGTTGTTGATGTATTTGTTTTTTGGTAAAGGTTTTCTTTCTACTTTAAAACCGGTCAGTTTTGATTTTTCGAGCCACTTAACGCCTGCATGAACGGCAGCTATTATATCTTTGCTCGGGTTTTTAATGCGCATTAAAAAAAGCAACACATCAGAGCTTTCGTTTGCAGTAATGGATGCCAGTTCAAAAGTACGACCGTTTATTGGGTACAGTGCTTTATGACTATGTTGTTGGCACCAAGCAGTTTTCTCTCCGTTTTGAACAATTTGACAACGTAAGGTTACATCAATGGCTTTGTGTAACGATTCACAGATTTCCTTGTATAAATCGGCATTTATCCAGGTGTAAATCTTTTCTTTTTCTTTAATATCTAAAAAAAGAGTCATTACGCCGGTCATAATCTCGTCGTTAAAGGTAATGGCATTTACATCCCATCCTTTCCAGCCTCCGCTAATTGGGTTTTGGGTGGATAGAATATAGCGTATGCCTTTTTCGGCCGATTCTCTGTAGGTTTCATTTTTGGTAATAAAATAGGCTTCGCTCAAGTATTCTATTTGAGGAAACGTATTTCGGTTATCTAAGGTGCTGATACGGTGCTTTTTGTTCATCACTCGTTTTACCGAATCAATATCGATTTTGGCTAACCAATCGATGTTTTTAGGCCAACCGCCATCGTAGTTTTGCCAAGCTACAAAATTATCGGCGATAGCTGTTATTTCAGTACGATCAAAACGATGATAGTTGCGGTTAGGATGTTCTAAATTCCAATGATGAATACCGTCTTTAAATTTGATTAATTTGATGCTGCCATCACTTTGTGCAAAAAGTAGCGAGCTGATGTAAAAGATAAGGTAGGATAAAAAAAATCGTTTCATGTTTTTGTAGTAGAAATTAGGTTTATGTCGATAAATATAGAAAACTATACCGACATCTTGTTCGTTTTACGACAAAAATAACTGTTTTTAGTAATTTTTATATGCTTAACTTATATTATGAGCTAACCAAGGTCTGGTTTCTTCAATCGATTTTCCTCTGCGTTGAGCATAGTCGGAGAGTTGTATTTCGTCAATTTTACCGATATTAAAGTAGTGAGCTTGAGGATGTGCTATTACTATGCCACATACCGATGCGTTGGGGTACATAGCTCCGTTTTCGGTAAGTTGTACGTTTATTTTCTCGAAGGGTAAAATTGGTTGTAAGTCGAAAATGATTGATTGGTCCGGTAGTGAAGGATAGCCCACTGCCGGACGAATGCCGGAGTATTTTACTTTCAGCATATCGTCAATGCTGAGCGTTTCGTTAGAGGCATATCCCCAGTATTCTTTACGTATTTTTTCGTGTACCCATTCGGCAGCAGCTTCAGCTAAACGGTCGGCAAGTGTTTTTACCAGTATGGCAGTATAGTCGTCGTTTTTCTTTTCGTAACTGCTTGATAACTCTTCGGCTCCGTGCACACTTACGGCAAAGGTGCCTACATAATCATTTACCGGAGATACAAAATCGCATAACGAATAGTACAAACCTTCTTTTTTAAACTCTTGTTGCCGTAAAGTGGGTAGGTAAATAGTTGATCCTTCGTGTGTAAAAGTAATGCCTTCATTCTCAGATTTGGCAGCAAATAAGCCTATTATTCCTTGTACGGTAAGATGCTTGTTATCGAAAGCGTCTTTCAATAGTTGTTGGGCATCTTTGTATAAACTCAATGCTTCTTTTGCTTTGGCTCTGTCGGGTTCAGGAATTTGTTGTAACCACCCAACTTGGCATGATTGACACTCGCATACTTCATTTATGCCGCTGTATTTTCCCGTAAGTTTCCATGCCATAAAAAAAAACCGCCAATCGATATACGGGAGAAGTGTTGCTATAGAGATATCCGGTAGAATATGGATGCCCGGTTTTTTAGGTATGAAAGGAGTATAAGGCATGGTAATTTTATTTGAAGCAAAGTTACACAATTCATTCAATAAAAAACCGCTTATCATCTATGAAAGCCGTATTACTGAAGTTTCTTTTTGGTGTTATTTTATTTCTTTCAAGAGTTCTGTCATTTTTCTTGTCATTACGTTCCAATGGTATTTTTGTTTTTCGCTTTTAGAACCTGCTTCAAAAGCTTCTTTACGATTGTTTTCGTAAAAGTCGAGTAGGGCATTGGCAATTTCAGCTACTTTAGGTTCCACAACATAGCCGGCTTTACCGTTGGGTACAATTTCGGACAACCCGCCTACGTTAGTAACCAACATGGGTTTTTCAAAGTGATAGGCAATTTGACTGATGCCACTTTGGGTAGCGCTGCGGTAAGGTTGCACAATTATATCGGCTGCCGAAAACCATTCGCGCACTTCTTGTTCGGGTATATAATCGTCGTATATAAACACATGTTCAGAAAGTTGCTGCTCGTTAATTATGTCGAGATAGCGTTGTTGGTCTTCGTAAAACTCGCCGGCTACAAG
>JAFGVL010000007.1 GCA_016938015.1 Paludibacteraceae bacterium | reverse complement strand
TTTTGATAAAACCTATGTGGGATTTACATCAGATTTAGAGGCTCGATTAATAGCACATAACCATGAAAAGAACTCTTCATGGACAAAGCGGTATCAACCGATAACTTTAACATAAAAGCCTCTCAGAGATTGAGAGGCTTTTCTACATATACTTAGGTTGGTTTTAAATATTAGTTCTTTAACGAATTTGTAAAGACGCTAACATTTCATACATTAAATTTTTACTTTGAGTGTAATAATCTTTGCTCCAGGCATATTCAATGGTATATACTTTACCATCTTCTAAAAAGAAATAGGATACAATGCTGTGTTCTCCTCCAAGATTGTATGCCACAATAATTGTTGTTTCAATTTTAAGGGTAGCCCTACCTAATAAGGTTGTATCCGATATTATGTAATCTCCCGGATATGGATAATTAGCAGTTTTTTGATTGAAAATAGAGTCTTGACTACGACCGGCTATATCTTCCATCATGATGGCTACAGAATTGCCGTCAAAGCCATTACTAACTTCAACTTTTGTGTCTATTCTATTTGTATATTCGTATGTTTCCGGTACACTCATCGAAACAGCACCCAATGATATAGTTTTTGCTAATGTCCAATCGTCACCGCTATCATTACAAGATGTTATGTTTAGTAGAAGTAATGTTGCTACAAACAATAACTTAAAAGTAGGTTGCATATCTTATAAAATTTTTAACAAATATACGCTTAAATAAAAATCAACTATTAAAAAAACAACTGTTATAAAACAACAAATACCCGATATTAGTTCGAAAAAGGTATGTTATAAAACAATAAATCTAAAATGCATCCATTTTTCATTTTAATTTCTTTATTTACAGACATATATATGTCTATCAGGTTTTGTGTTGAAAACTAAAGCTAAAAATGTATAGCTGATAGGTATAAAGTATTAATTTTGCAGAAACTAATTTTTGGTGAAAATGTAGCATAAGCTACTGTCACTTAAGTATTTATTAAAACTAAATTTGTATGTCACTAAAGAAAAACATTTTAGCTTTACGCGAAAAAAAAGCTATTGTTCAAAAAGGTGGTGGAGATGAAGCCATTGAGAAGCAAGTTGCAATGGGTAAATTAACTGCCCGTGATCGTATTCTTGCAATTCTTGATAAAAATTCATTTCACGAGTATGATTTATTTGTTGTTCACGAAGAAAGAAATTTTGGGATGGACAAAAAAGTATTAGCCGGAGATGGTGTTATTACCGGAACAGGAACTGTTTATGGAGCTCCAATTTGCATTTATGCTCAAGATTTTACTGTAATGGGTGGCTCTTTAGGGCTAAAACATGCACGTAAAATTACAAAAATTATGGATTTGGCTCTTAAACTGCAAGTGCCATGTATTGGTATTAATGATTCAGGTGGTGCTCGTATTCAAGAAGGTATTGGAGCATTAGCCGGATACGGTGAAATATTTTACCGAAATACCATGGCTTCGGGAGTTATTCCTCAAATATCTGTTATTCTTGGGCCTTGTGCCGGTGGTGCAGTTTATTCTCCTGCGCTTACTGATTTTGTTTTTGTGGTAGAAAATATTTCGAAAATGTTTATTACCGGTCCAAATGTAATTGAATCGGTGCTTGGAGAAAAAATTTCTCAAGAAGATTTAGGAGGAGCTAGAGTACATGCAGAAATTACAGGGAATGCTCATTTCTATGCTTCCAGCGAACAAGAGTGTTTTGAGCAAATTAAACAATTGATACGCTTTATTCCTTGGAATAACACACAAAAAGCAAAATCTTTTGAACCAAAACCTCCAAAAGTTAAGAAAAACATTGAAAACATTATCCCTTCAGATCCGAAACAACCGTATGATGTTAGAGAAGTAATATCTGTGCTGGTAGATGATTCGGAGTTTCTTGAAATACATGAGTTGTTTGCTCAAAATATTGTGGTTGGTTTTGGGCGAATGAACGGAGAAACAGTTGGATTTGTAGCTAATCAGCCTATGTACTTAGCCGGTGTATTGGATTGTGATAGTTCTGATAAAGCAGCACGATTTATTCGTTATTGCGATGCATTTAATATTCCTATTGTAACTTTAGAAGATATGCCCGGCTATTTACCGGGAGTAGATCAAGAACATGCAGGGGTTATTCGTCATGGAGCAAAAGTGCTGTATGCTTATTCTGAAGCCACTGTTCCTAAAATTACTGTAATCCTACGTAAAGCTTATGGTGGTGGTTATATTGCTATGAATTCTCGTCACTTAGGTGCCGATTTTGTGTTTTCATGGCCAAGTGCAGAAATTGCAGTTATGGGTCCTGAAGGAGCAGCTAATATTATCTTTAAAAAAGAAATTATGGAAGCTGAAGACCAAGATGCTATGCGCCAGTTAAAGGTACAAGAGTATATTGATAAATTTGCAAACCCTTATGTAGCTGCATCTAAAGGCTATATTGATGGTGTTATCGAGCCATCGGAAACTCGTTCAATTTTGTTACATGCGTTAGCAATTTCAAATAAAAAAATAGATGACCGTCCTACTAAAAAACATGGAATTCCTCCGTTTTAATTAGTTGTTTCTTGTATTAAGCTATTTAATTTATTTAAAACGATTATTATGACAAAAGAAACAAAAAATGAGTTGGTAGATTTTGCTATCACGGCTAGAAAATATAAAACACTTTTAACTAGAAAATATAAAAGTCGTAAGTTTTGGGAAAACCCTAATCCGATGGAGATTTATTCGTTTATACCCGGAACCATAGTAGATATTTTTGTTAAAGAAGGCAGTTTTATAGAAGAAGGTGAACCTTTATTGATACTAGAAGCAATGAAAATGCGTAATAGAATCGATATGCCTTTTTCGGCAAAAATTAAAAAAATGAATGTAATACAGGGTCAAAAAATTCCAAAAGACTATTTGTTAGTAGAGTTGGAAAAATAACTTAAAAAAAGGCAGTCGTTTTGTTGACTGCCTTTTTTATTTTTATCTTTGGCTAAGTGAAACAGTAACGAAATGGCAAAAACAAAAACAACATACGTATGTTCCAATTGTGGAGTAGAAGCTGCTAAATGGGTTGGTAAGTGTCCTTCCTGCGGAGAGTGGAATTCGTTTGTAGAAGAATTGGTGCGAAAAGATACTTCTGCTAATAAGGTTTTTATTCCCGGTTTGCAAACTAGCCCTGCTAAACCTCAATTGATTCATGAGATAGAAACTACTCAAGAAAGTCGTATTGATACAAGTTGTGGAGAGTTTAATCGTGTGTTAGGTGGTGGATTGGTACCGGGTTCGTTGGTGTTGATTGGGGGAGAACCGGGTATCGGAAAATCTACTTTGGTGTTGCAGGTAGTTTTAAACATGTTGGGTAAACGCACACTATACGTGAGTGGAGAGGAGAGTCCTTCTCAACTTAAACTTCGTGCAGAAAGATTAAAAATGCAAAACGATAGTTGTTTTATTTTAAGTGAAACATCGTTAGAGCAAATTTTTGTTCAGATACAAAATGTAAAACCGGAGTTGGTTATTGTCGATTCTATTCAAACAATGTCAACAGAAACGGCCGATTCTTCTCCCGGAAGTATTACACAAATAAGAGAGTGTGCTGCCTCATTTTTGCGTTATGCAAAAGAAAGTAATGTAGCCGTAATAATAATTGGTCATATTACAAAAGACGGTGCAATTGCTGGTCCCAAAATATTAGAGCATATAGTTGATACAGTGCTTCAATTTGAAGGAGACCAGCACCATATGTATCGAATTTTGCGCTCGATAAAAAATCGTTTTGGAAGTACTTCGGAATTGGGCATATTTGAAATGCGACAGGAGGGCTTAAGGGAAGTGGTAAATCCTTCAGAGTTGTTATTGTCGGAAGATCATACAGGCTTAAGTGGGGTAGCTATTTCTGCCACAATTGAAGGCGTTCGTCCTTTTTTAATAGAGGTACAAGCTTTAGTTAGTACAGCAGCTTATGGTACTCCTATGCGATCGGCAACCGGTTTTGATATAAGAAGAATGAATATGTTACTGGCAGTTTTAGAAAAAAGAGCCGGTTTTAAGTTGGCTCAAAAAGATGTTTTTTTAAATATTGCCGGTGGATTAAAAGTGAATGATACAGCCATAGATTTAGCGGTAATGGTTGCAATACTCTCTTCAAATTTTGATTTGGCAATAGAAAAACAAATAGCTATGGCCGGTGAGGTAGGTCTTTCAGGAGAAATACGCCCCATTAACAGAATAGAACAACGCTTGGCTGAAGCTGAAAAACTTGGATTTAAAAAAATATTAGTGCCTTTCGCTAATTTAAAAAGTGCCAATTTATCGAGTAAAAAGATAGAAATAATTGGTGTAAAAAAGGTTGAAGAAGCTTTTCGTTTTTTATTTAAAAATAATTCATAGTAACACAAAGAGTTATTTAAAACTTCTTAATTAAATAAGATTTTACTTCGCTTTCGTGTTTGTATTTGTTTACAGTTGTTACTACAAACGAATAGGGACCTATTAGTTTTGAACAAAAATCGGTTAAGTCAACTTCATTTTGAGGAGTCATTGCAATAATATTTTGAGGGTTCTCCATATCTCCAATTTCCTTTCCTTTAAAGGCGTAAATTACATAATAAGCTATTTTTTTCCCTCCTGTTTCTTGTATTGCATTCCAAGTTAAAATTCTTTTTTTATTTTTTTCAACAAAAGAAATTGTTTTTGGTTGAGCAGAGCTTATACCTTGAATATGACTATTGATTGGTACTAAAGCAGGATATTTGTAATTGTTGTTTTTTAGAGTGGTGTTTAAACTTTGATAATTTTTTATAAATGTTTTTGCACTGAAAAACATTACTCCTTGAATGTTTGGATACTTTTTATTTAGCTCTAATTGTCTTATAAGTTCGTTTGAATTTTGCCAAGCCGCAGATTTATATTGTTCAAATCCGGATGCAAATAGCCCAATATAGAGATTCTTACCATAGCTATTTTCCGACCACCATTGCACCAATGTTTTGTAATCATGGTTTTTTTTGCCAATCTCCCAATATAATTGAGGAACAACATAATCAATATAATCTTCTTTTAACCATTTTAAAATATCGGCATACAGGTCGTCGTAGTTGGTTAAGCTTTTTTGTGTGGCCGATCCGCGAGGATCTTTGCCCTCATGTCTCCAAACTCCAAAAGGACTGATTCCAAACTCTACCCAAGGTTTAGCTTTTTTTATCGTTTTATTCAGTTGTTTAATAATTTCGGTCACATTATCTCTTCTCCAATCGTTTTTATGTGTAAATCCTCGTGGATGTTTTTTAAACGTGTAGTTATCCGGAAAAGCTTCTCCGGCAATAGGATAGGGATAAAAATAGTCGTCAAAATGCACGGCATCAATATCATATTTTTCTACCAGTTCTTTTACTATGGTATTTAAATAAGCTTGTGTCTCTTCTAATCCGGGGTTGAAATAGTACTTATTTCCAAATTTCACAAACAAGTCTTTCTTTTTAAAGAAAATATGATTTTTGTCGAAAAGAGATACATCGTCATAGTTGAGAGCTCTATAAGGGTTTATCCATGCATGAACTTCCATACATCTTTTGTGGCTTTCTTCAATAACAAATTCCAGCGGGTCATAGTAAGGATATGGTGCTACTCCTTGTTTGCCGGATAACCACATACTCCAAGGCTCAATTTCCGATTTATAATATACATCTGCACAAGGACGAGCCTGAAAAACTACTGTATTAATGTTATTCGCTTTAAATTCATCTAAAAGCCGAATCATTTCATCTTGTTGTTCTTGAGTGCTTAATCCTTTTTTGGAAGGCCAGTCTAAGTTTGTAACAGTTGCTATCCAAACAGCTCTCATTTCTCTTTTTGGATAGGCTGAAAAAAGTAGGGTGAAAAGGTGAAAAAGAATTATTGTGAGTAAAAGTTTTTTATACATTGAGTGTAAATTTTTGTTTGCAAATATAATAAAACACCCTAGCTATTAAAAACAAATTTACGTTATACCTAATTAATAAAGCTTGCTTTTTCATTTAACTACTTTAACTTTATAATGATAGATATTTTTTGTAATTTTGTCAGTTGTTACTGATAAAATAGCAGTCTTTTTGTTTTTAAACTTATAAAATATATGCAATTATCTGATATTCAATCAATTAAACAAAGGTTTGGAATTATAGGCAACTCTCCATTGCTAAATAGAGCAATTGATGTTGCGGTTCAAGTTTCACCAACCGATTTATCTGTTTTGATAATTGGAGAAAGTGGCGTTGGAAAGGAGAATTTAGCTCAAATAATACACCAATACAGCCATAGAAAACACGGTACTTATATTGCGGTTAATTGTGGAGCTATACCAAAAGGAACAGTTGATTCAGAGCTTTTTGGTCACGAAAAAGGTTCGTATACCGATGCTAAAAGCGAACGAAAAGGTTATTTTGAAGCTGCAGAAGGAGGAACTATTTTTTTAGATGAAGTAGGAGAGCTACCATCGGATGTACAAGCCAAATTGTTAAGAGTGCTGGAAGCCGGAGAGTATATGCGTTTGGGTTCATCTAAAGTTCAAAAATCAAACGTACGCATTATTGCCGCAACCAACTTAAATATGGCTGAAGCTATTAATGATGGACGTTTTAGGGAAGATTTGTATTATAGACTAAACACAATTCCAATTACAGTACCTCCGTTAAGAGATAGAAAAGAAGATATTACGCTATTGTTCAGAAAATTTGCCTCTGATTTTTCTGAAAAATACCATCGTCCGGCTGTAAAACTTACGGAAGATGCACAGGAGTTACTTTCTAACTACTATTTTCCGGGCAATATTAGGCAATTAAAAAATATTACCGAACAAATATCTGTAATAGAGCAAAATAGAGATATTAATGCACAAACGCTTCGACTCTATTTGCCTAACAACGATGTTCAAAACTTACCTGCTTTGTATAAAGGAAAAAACGATTCAAAATCGTTTAACAGTGAACGAGAAATATTATATCAGGTGTTGTTTGATATGAAAAAAGACATGAACGATTTGAAACAACTCGTACATTCAATTATTACCAAGCAAAATATTGATCTTTCTCAATTGGATGAAAAATATGCTTTCACAGAAACTAATCATGCAGAAATAGATACATTTCCATTTATTCAAAAACAAACTTCTTCGAGTATAAAAATTCCTCAAAATGATATAGAAGATACAGAAGAATACGTAGAAGAATCGCTATCGTTGTTGGATGCAGAAAAAGATATTATCAAAAAAGCTTTGAGTAAACATAATGGCAAGAGAAAATATGCTGCCGAAGATTTACATATTTCAGAAAGGACTCTTTATCGAAAAATAAAAGAGTATGGTCTTGAATAATTAGAGTTACAGGTATAAACAAACTGAATATATGAAGTGTTTAATGTTCATTTTTTCGTTATGTGTAGTGAGTGCTTGTTCAATTTCCTATAAGATGAACGGAGCATCTATCGATTATTCGAAAACAAAAACCATTACAATAAACGATTTTAATAATTTAGCTCCTTTAGTAAATCCTTCGTTTGCGCCTCAATTTAACGATGCTTTGAAAGATATTTTTACCAAACAAACACGTTTAAAACCGGTAAAAACTAATGGTGATTTAAAAATTGAAGGAGAAATAGTATCTTACGATTTAACACCTATGTCTATTGGAACCGATGGGGTTGGCGCCGAAACCAGATTAACCGTAACAATAAAAGTTAGGTTTGCAAATAAAGCCAATTCATCTAAAGATTTTGAAAAATCATTTACCGCATTTCAAAATTTTTCAAGTTCTAAAATGCTTACGCAGGTTCAAGATGAACTGTGTAAACTGATTATTGATGAATTGACAGAAACAGTTTATAATCAAACCGTTGCCGATTGGTAAAATACTTCTGCATGTTGTGTAGGTATGTATTAAGTGCTGACGAAAAATTATTTAAAGCAGTTTTTTTGAAAAATATAAAAAAATGTAGTTACTTTGCATGCTAATTTTAAGTAGAAATTTAATTTAAAAAGAAAATAAATATGTTGAGTTTTTTAGTTGTTTTAATAGTTATTGCTGCCATTTTATTAGTGATTATAGTATTGGCACAAAACCCTAAAGGGGGAGGTTTAGCTCAAGGTTTTACATCCTCAAATCAAATTATGGGGGTTCAAAACACCAATAAATTTTTAAATAAAGCTACTTGGAGTTTAGTGGGTTTTATTGCTTTTGTTAGTATTTTAACTGCCGGAATGAAAATTACTGATGCTGAAGAATCGAAAGATGCTCAATCGGATGTAATTAAAGAAGCTAAAAAGGTAAGCGATCAACCGGCTCCTAATACTGCAATGCCTTTTGGGGCATCAAATCCTGCTGCAAAGTAACAAAGTTTTATATCGTTCAAAAAAAGGAGAAGTGTTTACTTCTCCTTTTTTTGTTTATAATGAACATAATATTATTTTGTTTGTTTAATAACAGGAAATAGTTAAAACAGATGTATTTTATGTTTAATAACAACTAAAATAGGATTGTTAATTTAACTAAATTAATTGTTATATTACTATTCTTTTTTAACTTTGTATTTGTCTATTTATAGGCGTTTTAAGTATAGTTCTGCTCTATGTTTATTTAGTTAACGGATGTAAAATATATTTTAACGCTTGCTTTCGGTTTATACGAACTCTTTTTGAATTAAATATTTGATAATTAACTTTTTAATAAAACGGTATATAAAATATCAATTCAACCCTTATTTTTAGGTAAGGCTTACATCCAACCATAATTAAACTTTATTCGGATGAAAAAAAATACTATCTTTTTTGTGATTTTGTCTTTACTATTATTTTCTATAAATGTTTTTAGTCAAGATTATTCTTCTAAGAGCTCTTTTAGAGGAGCCTTTGGATCTATTTCTGCGTTAGATAATTCATATTGTGAAGATGAGATAAATGATGATATTGTGCCTGATGTTTGGAAATCAGCCTGTACAGATGTTGTATGGAAGGTTAGTGTGGATAGCTATCTAAATCCCGATAATCCTACTTGGTATACAATTTCAGGAACAGGCAAAACAACCGTTCTTCATTTTATCCCAGATTCTGTTCCAAGCATTTATTTTGGTCACCCTATTGTTTTTACTTATGAACAAAGTAGCGGTCCTATTTTACTTGAAAGTGCCAGCGATTATACCTACGTCTATAAAATTCCAACAATATATAATTTTGGAAATGATACTGTTATTTGTCCTGGTGAAACTGCGGCATTACATTTAAATGGTTCGGAAACAGACATAAAGTATATTTTGCAAAAAGATGGGATTGATTATGATTCTATCGTTGGTAATGGTTCTAGTCTTATTTTTACGCCTAACGTAGCAGGAAAATATACTGTTATAGCTAAACATATAAGTGATGTAGCTTGTAGTAGAACTATGTTAGGAGATGCTGATGTATCCTTTTATCCTCCCAATACTCCTACAATTACCGGTGAAACCTCTTTATGTATTGACGAAGCAACAAATATTACCTATACTACCGAAGCTGGAATGACTAATTATGAATGGGTTGTTTCTGCAGGTGGAATTATTACATCCGGTAGTACTACTAATCAAATTATTGTTGATTGGTCAACTGCTGGTCCGAAAACGGTTACTGTAAATTATGAAAACTTAAATGGTTGTAGGGCACTTACGCCTACCTCCCAAACCGTAAATGTTTACGAAAAACCTGTTCCAGTAATTACCGGTCCTAGTGATGTTTGTATTAATTCAGTACGAAATTTTTCAACAGCATCCGGTATGAGCGAATATGTATGGACAGTTACTTCCGGTGGAAACATTACTTCTGGATCAACTACAAATTCGATAACTATTGATTGGACAACTTTAGGCTCTCAAGATGTTTCTGTTACTTATAAAGATACACACGGATGTGTGCCGCTTACACCTACCATAAAACCCGTTACTGTTAACGAAAGACCTATACCAACTATAACAGGAGCACAAAATCTTTGTGAAGGAACTTCGGGTATGACCTATACTACCGAGTCCGGAATGAGTGCTTATGTTTGGAATATACCTTCGGGAGGTACAATTACTTCCGGAGCAGGAACTAATCAAGTAACTGTAACTTGGAATACCGCAGGTTCAAGAACAATTATAGTAAACTATAATAATTCAGCCGGTTGCAATGCTTTAACTCCGAGTGTGTTAAATGTTACGGTTAATCCTTTGCCTCTTCCAACCATTGCAGGAGATGATTCTATTTGTTTAAATGCAGAACTAAATTCGATATATACTACCGAATCCGGTATGAATAGTTATGTGTGGTCTGTTTCGGCAGGTGGTGCTATTAACAGTGGACAAGGAACTGATGAAATTGATGTAACGTGGTCTACTTTAGGTGCAAAAACTATCAACTTGACGTATAAAAATGAGTATGGATGCTCGCCAATAAATCCCGTTACGTTTAATGCAACCGTTTATCCATTACCTGTTCCAACAATAACAGGGTCCGATACTGTTTGTGCGGGAGTACCGAATGTTACTTATACCACTCAAACGTCCAAATTAAATTACGACTGGCAGGTATCTCCCGGAGGTACAATAACATCGGGTGCAGGTACTTATCAAATAAAAGTAACTTGGAATAATTTAGGCGATAATTGGGTAAGTGTTAATTATGAAAATCCAACATCTTGTGCAGCCTTAAATCCTGTGGTGAAAAATGTATATGCTAAAGAAGAACCTCTTCCAACTATTGTAGGTCCTACTAGTTTTTGTTTAGATACAACATCGGTAAAAACATACACAACAGAAAGTGCACAAAGCTTATATAATTGGGTTGTTTCAGCCGGAGGTGTTATTCAATCGGGTAGTGGTACCAATCAAATAAAAGTGAAATGGTATACAACCGGCGCTAAAACAGTATCGGTTAACTATACAAATTCCGGTGGATGTAGTGCCGCTACACCAACTATTATTCCGGTTAATGTAAATCCGTTGCCTGTTCCTACTATTAGTGGGTTAGCTGTTGTTTGTGCCGGAGTAACAGGTATAACTTACACTACCGAAGCCGGAATGACAAGTTATAATTGGAGTGTATCTGCAGGTGGAACAATTACTGCAGGAAGCGGTACAAACGAGATTACTGTTTCATGGAATACTTCAGGTGCCAAAACAGTAAGTGTAAATTACAGCAATGAATTTGGTTGTACTGCAAAAACATCTTCAGTATTAAATGTAACAGTAAATCCGGCTCCAACGCCTACCATAAGCGGAGATGCTATTCGATGTGTGGGTGCAACAGGAGTTGTATATTCTACACAACCGGGTTATTTTAATTATACATGGGTAGTAAGTGGTGGAACTATAACTAATGGAACGGGTACTAATTCAATACAAGTTACATGGAATACTATTGG